>NZ_JBXKIW010000050.1:0-5484 GCF_056995035.1 Romboutsia sp.
AAAGAGGATACACCTGTTCCCATTCCGAACACAGAAGTTAAGCTCTTTAGCGCTGATGGTACTTGGTGGGCAACTGCCTGGGAGAGTAAGACGTAGCCACGTAATCTTTTTTTGTGTGTAAATTTATACGGTTTTTAATAGATAAAGCTATAGATCAAGGCAATTATACCTATTTCTATAGCTTTTTAGTTTATATAAATTAATTAACGACAAATATCTAATATAAAATTATTTAACCTATCTAATCCTTTTAAGAAGAGTTTATCGTTGCAAGCAAAGGATATGCGTATATAATCATCCATACCAAAAGCTATTCCAGGAACCACTGCTAGTTGGTAGTTATTTAGAAGGTCATTACAGAAACCTATAGAAAAACTTTGATCATATTTAAGTTTATCTCGTAAATCAGATATGTTTATGAAAACATAAAAAGCCCCACTAGGATATATGTAATTTATATTTGGAATAGAATTTAATTTATCACATATTAAATCTCTTCGATTTTTATATTCTTTTACCATGTCATTTATATCATTAGAACAATCTTTTAGAACTCCATAAGCAATGTATTGTGAAGTTAAACTTGGATGAGATACCAAATGTCCTTGTATAGTACTTATTGCTTTTGCAATGGTTTTATTTGATGCAGAATACCCTAAACGTAAGCCGGTCATAGCTGCAGATTTAGAAAATCCGTTTATAGTAATTGTTATATCTTTTGCTATAGGACTAATAGAAGCTATTGATATAAAATTATTATCAAAACATATTTTTTCGTATATCTCATCTGCAAGAATATAAATACCATGTTTTGAGCATATGTCTACAATTTCAGACAGTTCTTCTTTTGTATAAATGCTACCAGTAGGGTTTGATGGATTATTTATTACAATAAGTTTTGTCTTATTAGTTATATATTTATGAATTTCTTTAGGATCTACTTTAAAGTTATTTTCTTTTTTTGTTTCCATAAAAACAGGAACAGCATTTACTAGTTTTACCATTTCGGGGTAACTAACCCAATAAGGTTTAGGAAGTATTACTTCATCTCCAAGATTAGTTAAAGCAAGGAGTGTGTTTGTTATACAATGCTTAGCACCACTAGAAACTACTATTTCATCAAGTGAATAATCACAGTTATTTTCATTGAGAAGTTTAGTACAGATTTCTTCTCTTAGAATTTTAAGACCTGGAACTAAATCATATTTAGTGCAATTTGTGTTTAAAGAATTTATACCATGAAATTTCGCATTATTAGGAACATTAAAATCAGGTTCACCGATACTAAGATTTATTACATCAATACCTGAATTTTGCATTTCACTTACTTTTGAACTTATTCCTATTGTATAGGATGGTGTTATAGATGATAATCTATTAGATAACATAAAAATCCTCCTTCTATATTAAATGAAATTATAGATTTAAATTATTACTCTTGGATAATAAATATACTATTGTATCAAGGTTAGTAATTTAATTACATTTAAATTGTAATTAGACAATATATTGTTAAGTATATTGAAAATAGAATCTATAAGATTAAGCTGATATATATCTAATGATATTTTTATACATAGATAAAAATTTTAAATTAATACAATTATTTATAGTGTATCTACACTAAAATTGGTTAGTTTATATATAGGGACTACATATGATTTTATGATTAGATTATATGAACATAATTTTTATACTTAAGTATATTATACTACGATTCTAAAAATTTATATAAAAAATATTAAAAATATTTGTTTTTTTTAGAACTATTACAAACGCTTATGTTCAAATTATCCACATAGCATTTGCAAGGTTTACGGTTAGTTTGACTATTCTGTACAAATTTGGTAATCTAGTTAAGTGATAATTTAGGCAGTCCCTTTAACAAAGTTAAAGGGGATTTTTTTAAATTTAATACACTATATGTAGTGGTTAGACAATAAATGTAGTACAATATATAGTAATAGGGGGCGTTTTTAAATGATAAATTTTGTAAAAAAGAGAGATGGAAGAATTATACCATTCAACGAAGATAGAATAACAAGGGCCATATTTTTAGCAGCTAGTAATGTTGCTGAAAAAGAACATAAGATGCCTGATTATAAACTTTCAGAAGAACTAACGCAAGAAGTTATAAAATTAATAAATAATAAGTTTATCAACTCGATACCTGGAGTAGAAGATGTACAAAACACAGTAATTAAAGTTCTTATAGAAACAGGACATGCCAAGACTAGTGAAGAATATATAGTTTATAGAAACGAAAGAAGTAGAATAAGAAATTCAAAAACTAGATTAATGAAAGCGATAGAAGAGATAACTTTTGAAGATGCAAATGATGCAGACATAAAAAGAGAAAATGCGAATATAAATGGAAATACAGCCATGGGTACTATGCTCCAATACGGTAGTACAGTATCAAAGGAATTCTGTAAAACGCATTTATTAAAACCGGAACATTCATCTGCGCATGATAAAGGTGATATACATATACATGATATGGACTTTTTAAATATGGGAACATTAACTTGTTGTCAAATAGATCTTGCAAAGTTATTCAAAGATGGATTTTCAACAGGACATGGATTCTTAAGAGAGCCAAATGATATAATAAGTTATTCAGCTTTAGCAGCAATAGCAATACAAAGTAATCAAAATGATCAACATGGAGGACAAAGTATACCATTCTTTGATTATGGATTATCTGAAGGTGTATATAAAACATTTAAGAAATTATATATAAATAATTTATCTAAAGCACTAAAATTATTTAAAGGAATAGATAATAATGATGAAATAAAGTCTATGGTTTATAAAGTAGAAGAAGATACAAATACAAAAGTAGGTATAATAAGAAATGAACATTACTTATCTAAAGAAAGTATCGAACTTAAGGAAAAATTTGATTTAGACGATAACTTTGTTAAGACTATACAGGACTTTGCTTTTGATGAAGCATATAAAGAAACAGATAAAAGAACATATCAAGCTATGGAAGCATTTATTCACAACTTAAATACTATGCACTCTAGAGCAGGTGCACAAGTTCCATTCTCAAGTATAAACTTTGGTACGGATACCACAGAAGAAGGAAGAATGGTTACTAAGAATGTTCTTTTATCATTAGAAAGAGGATTAGGAAATGGAGAAACTCCAATATTCCCTATATTAATATTTAAAGTTAAAGAAGGAATAAGTTTAAATCCAGAAGATCCTAACTATGATCTATTTAAATTAGCATGTAGAGTATCAGCTAAGAGATTATTCCCTAATTTTAGTTTCCTAGATGCTCCATTTAATGCTAAGTATTATCAGGAAGGCAGACCGGAAACTGAAGCAACATACATGGGATGTAGAACAAGAGTACTTGGAAATGTATGTGGAGAAGAAGTGGTTAGCGGTAGAGGGAACTTATCATTTACTACAATCAATCTTCCTCGATTAGGTATAAAGCATGGTATGGTAAACAATGAAAATGTAGATATAGATAAATTCTTCGGAGAATTAGATGAAAAAATAGATTTAGTTATAGAACAATTAGTAGAGAGAATGGAAGTTCAAGGAAGTAAAAAAATGAAAAACTTCCCGTTCTTAATGGGTCAAGGTATATGGAAAGGTTCTGATGAATTAGGACCAGAAGACAATTTAAGTGAAGTTATAAAGCAGGGAACTTTAACTATAGGATTTATAGGATTAGCGGAATGCCTTATAGGGCTTATGGGTAAACATCATGGAGAAAGTGAAGAAGCTCAACAATTAGGAATCAAGATAGTATCTCATATGAGAGAAAGAATGGAACAAGCAAGTGAACAGTATAAATTAAACTTCTCATTAATAGCTACACCAGCAGAAGGATTATCAGGAAGATTTACACGTATAGATGAGAAAGCATATGGTATTATAGAGGGAATTACTGATAAAGAGTATTATACTAACTCTTTCCATGTTCCAGTTTATCATAAAATAAGTGCTTTTGAGAAGATTAGACTAGAAGCACCTTATCATGAATTTACTAATGCTGGACATATAACTTATATAGAGTTAGATGGTAGTCCATCTGACAATTTAGAAGCATTTGAAACTATTATAAGAGCTATGAAAGAACAAGGAATAGGGTACGGAAGTATAAATCATCCAGTAGATAGAGACCCAATTTGTGGATTCTCAGGTGTAATACAAAGTAATATATGCCCTAAGTGTGAAAGAAATGAAGACGAAAGTGATATAAAATTTGAGAGAATAAGAAGAATAACAGGTTACTTAGTTGGAACTGTAGATAGATTTAATAATGCAAAACAAGCAGAGGTTCGTGATAGAGTAAAACATAAATAATTGTAAGAGGGGGAGAACTGGGTATGAAAATAAGAATATCATCTTCTGTAACATTTGATAGTATAGTAGATGGGCCAGGTTTAAGAATGGTAATTTGGACACAAGGATGTATTCATAATTGTAAGGAATGCCATAACCCTCAAACTCATAACTTATGTGGAGGATATGAGATTGATACAGAAGAAATAATAAATAAAGTAAAAACTTTAAAACTCCAAAGAGGAATAACATTGTCGGGAGGAGAGCCCTTTTTACAACCAGAAGCACTAGAAGAAATAGCTAAAGAAGCTAAAAATAATAAATTAGATGTGTGGTCTTATACTGGATTTACAATTGAACAACTTTTAGATACCAAAAATCCTGAGCATTTCAAGAATTTAAATTTACTGAAACAAATAGATGTATTAGTTGATGGAAAATTTGAATTGGATAAAAAAGATTTCACTTTAAAATTCAGAGGTTCATCTAATCAAAGAATAATAGATGTTCCAAATAGTTTGAAATATAAAAAAATTGTTTTATTAGAAGAATATATGCAAGAGGAATTATGTGAAGCTAAATAAATAAAAAAGAGTATAAATCATTAAAATAGATCCTATATAGTGGACACATATAAAAACGTGTCTATTTATGTAGGGTATTTTTTTGTACAATTATACTAAGGAGTGGTGGATTTAGTGAAGTATATTAAATTTCATCATAAGATACAGCGATTAAGTTATTAAAACTGATGTATTAATATATAAACAGAAATAAAATGGAAGGAATTATATATACTTAAACACTTAAAATATACGAAAAATAAAAAATATTTTGTTAATAATTGTGTTAGTAATGTGGATAAAAAAAATAGATGGTTTGAATTTTTTGTGGATAAATAGTAAGGATAAAATTATAAAAAAAATATCTATAAAAAATATTAAAAAAGTATTGACTATAAAAATAAAAAATGGTAAAGTATTACTTGTCCTTAAGAAAAGGGCAAACAACAAAAACAAAATAACAATATAAATCGAAAAGGTAAAAGCCTAGAAGATTAATTGTTAAGTATGAACTTTGAAAATTAAACAGTAGGTTAATTTATAGAATTTGAAACAACCAAACATAAAGCCAGATATATAACAGTATCTGAGCCCTAGATAAACTTTTATT
>NZ_JBXKIW010000051.1:0-127178 GCF_056995035.1 Romboutsia sp.
GCTTGTTCCATACCTCTTATTTGACTTCTCATCTTTTCAGATATAGCAAGTCCTGCTGCATCATCACCAGCTTTGTTTATTCTTAATCCTGATGATAATTTCTCCATTGCATTTCCTGCTAATGCAGTATTCTTAGTCATATTATTTGTAGCTAGCATTGCGTTCATATTAGTGTTTATTCTCATGTTTTTACTCTCCTTAGTTTTTTATTGACATCCTTGTCATTTTTTTGTGTAATACTTTACAAAGTATCCTTTACAATATATATATCGTCATTATACTTTGAAACTTTATACTTTTTCGTTAAAAATATTTAGGTTTTCTTTACTTGTTTTTATATATGAATAGTTTACTTGTTTTATTTTTTTTTGAGTCTTTATTTCATTCTTTATATTGGATATTTTTTTTCCAAATATATTCTTTAGTTCTTTATCTATTTCAAATACATCACTTTTAACATATAATTCTTTAAACTCAGAGTTTTGTTTTTTATCTAATGCTTCAATTATGAAACTTCTTTTATCTAATATCTCATCTATTTCATCAAATTTATCTTCTTTTAATATTTTCAAAAGTTCCATCGATAAATTTTTATATAAATCTAACTGTTTATACATTTTATCTCCTTAAACCTATTGGCCCATTAAATGATTCATTTGTGAATTAAACTTATTCATAGATGCTTCTAGTGCTGCAAATTTTTGATATAATTGTTGTTCTTTGTCTTGCATCTTTCTTTGTATATTTTTTATATTTTCTTGTTGTTGTTTTATCTGATCTGAGTAAAAATTATTTGCAACTGATGCTGTTTTTTCAATACCTGCTTTTTTCGCAAACAAAGATGATGAAGTGCCTACATATTTATACATACCATCTTTCATTTTCGCCATTACACTATTGTCACCTGATGTAAATATATCATATACTTTTTCACCATTGTCTTGAATCGCTTTCGTAAACTTTGCTGTATCTAATGATAACTGACCCTTTTTGTTATAATCCGGGTGAGTTGTTAATCCAAATTCATTTAAAGTTTTTGAATGTTCTCCAAATATAGCATTTTGCATATGATCCATGAATCTTCTCATTTCAGAATCATTTCTAAGTACACCTTTTTTAGCTTTTTCTTCCCATATTTTTATTTCATCTTCATCCATATCTTTTTTTTGTTCTTCTGTTAGTGGTTTATAGTCTCTATTTCCTTTTTCAGTTACAAGGTCATATACTTTGTCCATTATTTTATTGTAGTCTTCAACAAACTTTTTCATATTATCTACAACAGGTTGTGCATCTGTTTTAGATGTTATATGAGCAGTTCCTATCGCACTAGCATTGTATGTGATATTATCTATAGTAAATGAATTGGTTTCTTTAGTTAAAGTGTCAATAGGTTTACCTTGCGAAGTTACTACTATTTTGGAATCGCTACCTTTTGTATCAGTAATATCAAAGCCTATAGTTTTTAATTGTGAAGCAGCATCTCCTTTTTCATTTACAATTGTAAGTTTAGAATTAGCTCCTGTTTTTTGCGTTTCTATAGTAAGTTTGCCTGTCATTTCACTATATGATGCTTTAACTTCACCCTTCATTTTTTCATTTATGGTTTTTACCATAGTTTCGACAGTATCTCCTGAACTAAGATTTATTGGATCATATGTTTTACCATCACCTAAATCTATTTTAAAACTAATATCTCCTGTTAATCCTAGATTTTGATTTTTACTAGCAAATGATGCACTCATTTTAGCAGGTTGAGCTAATTCTTGTACATCAAAATCATAATCTACTTTGCTAGCTCCTGCACTTCCACTTGCAGTTATAACATTAGAATCCGAACTACTTACACTTAATGTATTCCAAGATTTACTACTTATTATTGAATTAGGAGAAGTTATTGAAAAATAATCATCTTGAAATCCTTTTACATCTTTTATAATATTCCTATATATTTCTTGTTGCCATTTTATAGTTTGTTCTTTTTGTTTTACTTTATCTATTTTATTCTGTTCTCCAGTTAGCATATCTTTTATTATCTTATCCGTATCCATACCTGTTGCAAGACCTGGAATTCTTACAGAATTTACTGATGCCATATAATTTCCCCCTATCTAATTTGTTTAGCTTTTTTTGCTACTTCATGCCACATATCTCTTATTTCCTCTATAACTGGCAATATCTTATCTATTATTTCTATATCTTTTTTTATATTAGCTTTTGATAGCTCTTTTTTTATAAAATCATACAAGTTATATAGATCTTGCATATAATTCCCTACACTCTTATCCATAGTTACCATTAGCTCCGTAAATATATCTTGGACTCTTATCAATTCTTGATGCGCTCTTGGTATATCTTTTTGTATTATAGCTAATCTTGCTATTTTCGTGTATTTAACAGCACCATCTACTAACATTAATAATAATTGATCTTTTGATGCCATGTTTACTGAATTTTGTTTATATGCATTGTATGGATTTGCTGTATACATATTTTTCTCCCTCTCTTACTTAAATAACTTTAAAATTTCATCTGTATTTATTATAGCTTCTGAATTTTCTTTTTTAACTTTTTCATACACTTCTTTTCTAAGTATTATTTTATCTTTTGGAGCATCTATTGCTATTTTGACACTTCCATCTTCTATTTTAGTTATTTTTATTTCGATATCATCTCCTATCAATAGAGATTCACCTTTTTTTCTAGTAATTACTAACATGTTTTCCACTCCCTATTAAAGGTTCTTTTATTTGATGTTTATCATCTTGTAATATTAATTGTTTACCTTTATGGTTGTTTATATTTATTACTAAAGGAGCTTTTAAATTAACCGTGCTAGTTTCTAGAGTTTTTCCTAATGTTATTATGTTTAATAATAATACATCTTCTGGCTTTTGTATTTTTAATGTTTTTATCATTTCATCATTTAATTCTATTTCGTAATCTTTTTTCACTTCAAAAGGATATATCGCTACAAATCCTATATTTTCATCTTCTGTTGAAGTTATCATTTTTAATTTTTCATTTCCTTCTATATCATTTATTATGAATGTTTTATATTCTTCAAATCCAGGAATTCCTTTTTCAAACAATATTTCCATATAGCCCTCCACATTATCTCATATAGTCTAGTATTGTAGGTTGGATTAATTTAGTTCCAACTTGTATCGATGCTTGATAAACCAACTCTGCCGATTTTAATTCTATAAATTTTTCGACATGGTCTACATCTTGGTCTAGTGAGAGTACACCTTTCATATTTAATATGTTGTCATCATTAAGGTTTCTTACTTTCTCTGCTGTACTTACTCTTACACCAAGAGAAGTTCTTTCATCTAAAGCATGATTGAATAATTTGTCTATATTTTCTTTTGTAGTTCCTAATAGTTTTTCTTTGACTTTATTTTTTTCCTCTTCATCAATTTCTATTACAGTGCCATCCTCTTCAGTTCTTTTACCTGTAGCTATTTCATTCATATATTTTGATAGGTTATTTATATCATTAAGGAATCCATTATCTGTGATTTTCCCAGTAGCTTCATCAATTTTAACATTAAATATTTCTCCGACTGATACATTGTAATCTATATTTATGCCGTCTGATATATCCGCCTTTAAATCCCCTGTATTCGGTATGTCTTTATCAGATTCATCTTTGTTAAATTGTAACGTTACTGTTCCGTCTGGATTTTCTATCCTTTTAATCGGTGGCTCATCTACACTTGTACCACCAAACATATATTTACCTCCATAAGTAGTGTTTAAAATATCTCCAAGTTCTTTTATTTTCTCATTCATCTCTGCATTTAGAGCTTTCATTTCTTCTTCTGAATATGCACCATTTCCAACTTTTATTATACCGTCCTTTATATCTCCAAGTAAGTTACCGAAATTTTCTAACGACCCATCTGTAGTATTCATCCATCCTACAGTTTCATCTATATTGTAATTATATTTTTCTGTATATTTTATTTCATTATTTAAATTCATTATTCTTATAGCTTTATGTGGATCATCAGAAACTCTATTAATTACTTTCCCAGAGTTAATTTGTTCATTTATTTTATTCATTCTTGTTAAATTTTCTTGTGTATCATACATATGATTTCTTATCATTGAAGTGTTGGTTATTCTCATATTTATCTCCTAATTATCTCTTCAGACCATTTATTACTACATCTAATAAAGAGTCGATTGTTGATATTACTTTAGCACTTGCATTGTATGCATGTTGGAATTGTACCAGGTTTACCATTTCTTCATCTAATGATACTCCAGATACATTAGTTCTTAAGTTTTCTATTTCTTTTAATATTTTACTTTGATTTTTTTCATTTCTTATCACTTCTTGTGCTTCATTTCCTAGTTTTTGTATTATGTTATTATAGAATTTATCTATAGTCGTTTTTTCTGTACCTGTACCTATAGTTATTTTTTCATCTTTTAGTTTATACATTGCTGATGCTATATCTGTTGTTATATTCCATGCTTTAGGATCTTTTATTATCTCATCATTTACTTCAATTACAGGGTTTTTATATTCTCCTGTGACAGTATCTTTATTAATAATAAATAAATCTTTCCCAGGTGGGTTAAGTATTTCATTTACCCCTTTTGCTAAACCTTCAGCTAATTCATTTAGACTATCTGTATATTCTTTAATCTTATCTATCATGTCTATAGAACCTTGAACTTCTCCAGAAACATCACCAAGCGCTTTTATCTCATCAGGCGTAACGTCACTTCCATCTTTTATTTTTTCATCAACCAATTTCTTAACTGCATCATTTTCTATATTCATTTTAAAACTTAAATCATCAAGTATCTTATCTCTTTCATCCATCAAGTCATTAGGAGATTTTCCACTTCCTTGAACTATATTTATATGCTTATCTAGTTCTTTTAATTGTTTAAGCATATCATTTATTCCATCAACGTCATTATTAAGTTTTTCATTAGCTTGTGAACTTAAATCTTCTAATTTTTCTTTTATATGACTTATATTATTTGCTAAGTACTTACTATTTTGTATAACTATATCCTTAGATCCAGCATCATTTGGATTTTTAGAAAGTTCTTGCCAGCTAGAAAAGAAATTACTTATTGATGCAGATATAGATGTGTCTGACGGCTCATTAAATATTTTCTCCATATTTGTATAGTGTTCATATTTAGCACCTGTTTCTCCTTGATTATGAGATTCATTTCTAAATTGGAAATCATAAAAAGTATTTCTTATTCTTATAACATCAGTGGCTTCAACACCCGTTCCTAATTGTCCAGCACCCATGCTACTGTTGTACCCTGGATAACTATATGCACTTTTTGCACTTTGTTCTACTTCTTGTCTTGAGTATCCAGGTGTATTCATATTATTTATATTGTGTGAAGTTGTTTGTATTGATGTTTGACTTACTCTCATTCCCGAACTTGCTGATTGTAAGCTTCCTAATAGTCCTGACATATATTCCCTCCAATATTTATTTCCCTACTTGCCCATATGCATTATAGGTTCCTACACCTTTACTTGGCTTTATACAATTTATCATTTTCTTTGTGAAAAATAGTCTTTTCTTTATAAGCATTGCGTTTGCTTCTTTTTGTATTTCTATCATATTCAAAGTGCTTTTTATATCTTCATATGCTTGCTTTATGTTTTCATCATCACAGTTTTCTACAACTATTTTCATACTAGCTTCTCCGCCCATTATTTTTCTTCTTTTTATTTCTTTAGTTGCAAGCTCTTTTGCTAAGCTGTCTAGCTCTTGAGCTATTTTATCCATTTTCATAACTTCTTGATCTATAACTAGTTCGTATTGTTCGTCTAATAAGTTTAATAATTTATTTAGTATGTTTTTTTCTTCATATATTACTACTTTTAGCTCTGGACTCAATTATTTTTCTCTCCTCATATGTTCTATTATTTTTTTTGCTAAATCTTTTGAATCTACTTTATAAGTTCCATTTTCTATTTTTTGTTTTAGTTCATTTACTTTATCCATATTAACTTCTTCTTTATTTGTATTCATTTTATTTAAGTATTTTCCTAATTCGGATATTTCTATCACATCCGTTTTTTTATTTATTACAGGTTTTACTTGCATTTTATTAGCCTTATATATATTTTCAATATTTCTATAGTTAACTGTACTTACATTCATTAACATACCTCCTCACGAATTTGAGTCCACCGAATCTTTGAGCAACGGGCCTGTTTTTTAGACCGTTGGCGACATGAGCGCAGCGAATTTTAGTTCTCCTCATCCTCATCTGAATCTTTTATCTTTGATAATTTTATTGCTAGTTTATTGTCTAGTATTATACTTTCTCCACTTGCTATAAGTTTTCCGTTCACATTTATATCTAACGCTTCTTCTACATGTTTATCCAGTTCTATTACGTCTCCGATTTTTAGGTTTACTATTTTTTCTATCTTAGCTCTTGTAGATCCCATTGATACTGTTATGTCCATTTGAGCATTCATTGTCTCTTGCGTACTATTTATAGGTTCTTTTTCACCCTCTACTAATTGTTCAAATTCCACTTCATATATTAAATCATTTTTTTCTATTACTTTCATGTTAATTTCTCCTTACATGTATATATCTATTAAAAGCCCATTTATTTCATCTATTTTAGCTGCTACATCAATATTTTCTTTTTGTTCATATATTAGTTCTTTTGTTATTTCTTCTAGCTTTTCATTTACTGTTTTTACTGTTGTGAAATAATTTTTATCCCAAAAACTATCATTTTTATTCAAATCATAAACATAATCTACTATTGATTTTAAATATCCTTTTATGACTTGTTTATACTTTATCACATCAGTGTAGTTTTGTGTTACTGTTAGCCGTTCACCTGTTGTTTTTATTTCCTTTATATATGCCTCTAGTTCTTCTTTTGTTTTTGATCTATTTGTTTGATTAAAGCTATCACTAAAATCTAGTTTAGTTTTATTATTTTTACTTTCTATACTTAATCCTGCGTTCAGTCCTATATTTCTTACTTTCATATTTAACCTCTACAATGTTTTTTATAGCGCATAGGAAATTATATTCATTTTGAAATTGTAGATAAATATAATTTTCGTATATGTGCTTCAAAAAAGTCTTCCTTATAAATCTTCAATTAAAGACTTTTTTATAGCGAATTTTTATGTTATTAAAATAATACGGTTGTATATTATATTACTTGAGATAAGTTTAATCTTACTATTTCTAAGAGTTTCTCTAACTCCATAGGTTTATAACAATAGTAACCTTGAACTAAGTCGCATCCCATGTCTTGTAGACTCATATATTGAGATTTTTGTTCTACCCCTTCTGCTACTACTGATGTGTTTGTTGTATGAATCATACTAATTAAGTTTTCTATAAACATTGGGTTATTGCTAAGATATTCTATTAATGTTTTATCTATCTTTATTTCATCTATATTATAATTTTTTATGTAATCAATTGAATTGAATCCTTTGCCAAAGTCATCTATAGATACCTTTATTCCTGTATTTTTTATTTCTCCCAGTATGTCGTGTATCCTATCTATTGATTCCATATTTTCATTCTCTGTTATTTCAAGTTTTAATAATTTATAGTCGAATTTTACCTCTTCTATTATTTCTTTTATGCCTTGTACAAATTGTTTATCTTCTAACTGATATGGCGATATATTTATAGATAAGTCTATATTTTCATCCAATAATACATTAAGTTTTTGTATATCTTCACAAGCTCTTTTTATAATCCATTTTCCAAGTGTATTTATATATCCACATTTTTCTGAAAATCCAATTAGTTTTTCTGGAGTTATATATCCATGTTCTTTATTAAACCATCTTACTAACGCTTCTACACCTTTTATCTGTCCTGTTTTAGCATCAACTTTAGGCTGGTAATATAGTATTATTTCGCCTTCTTCAATTGCATTTTCTATAGCCCCTATATTTATATGTGTTTCATATTTTTCATTATATATTTCGTATTTATTGTTACCTTTTTTAATTGCATCCGACATGGACATGTCTAATTTATTTATAGCATCCGATAAATTAAAGTCATCATATTTATATATAACTGCTGCAACATTAGCTGATAATTTTACACTTTCTGAGGAATCACTTACATTTGATGCTATTAAAAATATATCATTTATTAATTTTTTTATATAATTTACATCAGTGTTTTCTGTATATACTCCAAATTTACTTCCTGATAATCTTGCTACTAAAGACTCATGTTGCATATTTTTTAAGTCTTCAGCTATATGCTTTATTATATCATCTCCTTCTTTTCTGCCACACTGTAAATTAACGTAGCTAATTCCAATAAATCTAATTCTTATCAGCGTTCCATTTTTTTTTCCCCTTAAGCAATAAAAGAAATAATTTCTATTATATAAATTCGTAAACTTATCTTTTTTGTTTATTTTTATCCTTATATTATCAACTATATATTTAATACCCCATTTATTTTCATCATCGTTTAATACTACGTTTTTATAATACATATATAGTATCTATCTCCTAATTTCATTTTTATTTACTCTCGCTCTTTATTCTTACTTTTATTCATCCTATCTCCCTATCTCCCTATTAACTAATTAAATTGTACGTACACTTACTTTTTTTCTTTAGTTTTTTATTATTTTATTTTTTAGGAATATAAGTTAAATTTTACATCTATAATTAGATATGTGATTAGATTTTTAAAGGTTTTTTTAGTTTATTGAAGAATTATATATATATTGATTGATGATATATTGAAAATTTTTTTTAAAGGAGTCTTCTATGTTAAATGTAACTATATGTTGCGATGATTTGGACCAGGTGACTATCTTGAATAGTTATTTAGTTAAGTTTTCTTCATGTCATAATTTTAAATACAAGCTTTCTAGTTTTAACTCTTTTGATGATTTGATAAATAAACCTCCTAAGCAGATAGATATCTTATTACTTAATGTTAACTTAACTAATAAACAAACTGCTTTTAATGCTTATAAGAAAATCGAATCTTTATATAATGGTACTCAAATAATTTTCATACCTGAGATAGTCGATTTTATGATTAATGGTTTTCATTTAAAGGACTTTAAGTATATACTTAAGCCTTTAAAATACACATCTTTTGAAGAAGAATTTTTATTATGCATTAAAGATTTTGGCGATACAAACAAACCTATAAAAAGTATACACAAAAGTCTTCTAACACTATTAGAAGGGGTATCTACTAGATCTATTTTATTTATAGAATCTAGAGGTAATAGTTGTATAGCTTATACTAATAGCACTTCTGTTAATATAGATCATACTATTGATTTATTAGAAAAGAATTTAGATTCTTCTACTTTTTTTAGATGCCACAATAATTACTTAATTAACCTAAATAAAATAAGTAAACTTAATAGAACCTCTGTAATTATAAATACTAAAATAATCCCTGTGTGTAAGTGTAGGTTTAATGAATTAAAAAATAGATTATTATTTATACTTAAAATAATATAAAAATCAGTTCTCGATGTGCTAATTTTTATATTATTTTATTATTCTTCTTTAATTCAAATAATAGATAATAATAAATATTGAAATCTATTATCTAAATCACATTGGATATAATATTTTTATTCTCTATAATATTTCATTACTTTTGGAACATAGTTTTGAGTTTCTTTTGGCATTTTATATATATCTTCTATAGATTTAACACCTCTTCTTGACATTCTGCTCGGCCCGCCGTTGTAAGCCATAAGGGCCATTTCTACGTCACCATTATACTTATTTAAATATTCTTTTATATGTCTAGTTCCACCATCTATATTTTCTTCTATATTAAATGGATCACCTACCTTTAAATCCCTACAGTTTTCTGGCATAAGTTGCATAAGTCCCTTTGCGCCTGCTGATGATGTACAGCTTGGATTAAAATTTGATTCAACCTTTATTATGGATTTTATTAAACTTTCATCTATTCCATATTTTTTAGATGCTATACTAACAGCATTATCTATCCTTTGATTTACATTTGAATCTTTCGATGTTGACTTTATCTTATTAGCATTTTGAATGCTATTTTCTGTTTCTAATGTTGTATTTTCATTGTGTGTATTGGTAGTATTAGTGATATTAGTATTTATACTATTAGTTATTTCTTTTTGAGCTACTGCTTTTAGTAAACTTATCATTATCATATCAAATGCACCTTTGTTCGAATTGCAATCACAGTTATTTGAATTACTCATCGATAATTTAGACGTCATTCCTAATAATTGTATTTTATCAATCATTTTATCACCTCAGATATTTTATTACTTTAATAGTACGGATAGATATAAAATTACTTTATAAAAAAGTCTTTAATTTAAGCGTTATATAAGGAAGACTTTTTTGAAGCACATATACGAAAATTATATTTATCAACAATTTTAAAATGAATATAATTTTCTATGTGCTATAAAAAACCCCTAATTTAAATTGAAACTAGGGGTTTTTTATAAGTTTTAATTTAAAGCTTATATCAATATCCTACATAGCTAATTCAAGATATCCACTTGGGTGGAAGTAGTATATACTAGCAGTATTCTTATCAACGAAGAATCCTAAATCCGTATCATAATTTGGGAAAAATACATATCCACTTAATCCTTTTTGACTTAAAACTTCAAAAGTATTTTCATCACCTTGGAATTCATAATTTACGCCTTTATTGTACATTTCTAATAATTCTTTAGCTTGTTCTTGGTTTAATACTTCTATAACTTCAACAGTATTTACGTCTTCTATTCGTTCTTTCTCTATAACCTCTTGTTTATTATTTTCAGTTGTTTGATTATTTTCATCTTTTTCTATTTCACTATTTATTTTCGATTCCACTTCACTATTAACTTCTGGCTTTACTATATTTTCGTTAGCTATATTTTCTTCATTCTTTACTATATTTTTATTAGCTATATCTTCTTCATTCTTTACTATCATTTCTTTATTTGTACTTGTATCCATGCTTTCAACTAACTCCGTAGCCAGTTTATTATTTGTATTTTGTGCAAATATTGTATTTGTAATTGGATTTATAAATAATAATCCTCCGCATAATAATGATAATGTTGTTATTGCTCTTTTCATGTTCATCCCATCCTCTGTTATTAATATTTATGTAAAAATTTCACTTCACTCATGTCGCCAACAACCTTGGAAGTCGGGTCTATTGCTGAAATTTAGTTTCTATATTTTCTATGATTTAATATTATCATATAGGGGTTACATATAACAGTTACACCACTGTTACTTTAGATTACAAATTCGTAATTAAAGTTACATAGCTGTTACTTTTCAGATTCGCAATGAATCACTTTTTTAAAATGAATATTCAATTTAAAATATTTCATTTTTGAAATTCCAAGTTTTAATTCAATATTTTATTTTTCATTGATAATAGTTTAGTTATTAACTATTTTCCAGTATATTCACTATATTTTACAAATTATATTTCATTGAAATCTACAGAGTCTTTTTTTGCATTATTGAATACTTTTTTTTATAACTTGCATTTTTTCAATAATTCATGTTATTATATTAATAATATATTAATATAAAATTATTTGAGGTGATCTGCATGAAAAAAAAATTAGGACTTACAAGTAAAATTTTCATAGGAATATTATTAGGAGCAATTCTAGGATTAATACTAAAAGGTATGCCAGATGGTACATTTAAAAATACAATCTTGTTAGATGGTTTATTAAAAGTTATGGGAAACGGGTTTATAAGTTCCATAAAAATGCTAGTAGTTCCCCTAGTATTTGTTTCTTTAGTATGTGGGTCATCTTCTATGGGTGATGTAAAAAAAATTGGTAGAATTGGTATTAAAACTTTAGGTTTTTATCTAATGACTACTGCAATTGCAATAACATTAGCTCTTGGAGTTGGTAAGTTAATAAATCCAGGTATAGGACTTGATATGTCAAATTTAATAACTCAAAACCCTACTATAGGAGAAAGTAAATCTTTAGTTGATGTAGTACTTGCAATGATTCCAGAAAATCCTATCCAATCTCTAGCGAGCGGCGAGATGCTACAAATAATAATATTCTCTTTATTACTTGGTGTATCTATTAGTATGATTGGTGAAAAAGCAGAACCAGTTAAAAAATTATTTGAATCTGCTAATGAAATATGTATGAAAATGGTTAGTATAATAATGTTATTAGCTCCATACGGTGTATTTGCTTTAATAACAAATACATTTGCTACAACTGGATTTGATGCTATCTTATCACTACTTAAATATATGTTTGCTGTTTCTTTAACTTTAGTTTTACAAGGATTTGTAATTTATACTGGTATGATTAAACTTTATACTGGCCTTAAATTAAAACCATTTTTCAAGAAATTTGTAAAGGTAGCTGCTGTAACATTTTCTACAGCTTCAAGTAATGCTGCTCTTCCCGTAACTATTGAAAGTATGGAAGAATTAGGTGTCGATAATTCTGTTGCTTCATTTACTCTTCCATTAGGTGCTACTGTTAATATGGATGGTACTGCTATAATGCAAGGGGTTGCTTGTATATTTATATCTCAAATATACGGTATAGATTTAGGCATCAGTTCATTACTTACAATAATTTTAACTGCTACATTAGCGTCTGTTGGAACTGCTGGGGTACCTGGGGTTGGTATGATAACTTTATCTATGGTATTAACTTCTGTTGGTCTTCCACTCGAAGGTATAGGGTTAATAATGGGTGTTGATAGATTATTAGATATGGCTAGAACTACTGTAAATGTTATGGGGGATTGTGCTTGTACTTTAGTTGTAAGTAATGGTGAAGGTGAATTAGATAAATCTATGTACTATGGAGAATCTGGTAAAATTGATGCTTAATTATAAATATAGTTTATAATCATTTAACGTAAAAAATTCGCTTCGCTCATGTCGCCAACGATATATCTTCGCTCTCGCTTCAGATACATCCGTTGCTCAAAATGTCATTTTTTACGTTTCTAAATGCATTAGTATTACTGTCATTCATAGTTTATCCACAGTTTTTTAGTGAATATAAAATCTTTGTACGTAAAAAATAAAGGGACTGTCTCAAAAAGTATTTTGAGATAGTTCCTTTATCTGTATTTTACTTAAATATCTATATTTTCACTACAACGTAACATTGATTTTTAATATTTTTCAAAATCAAAATTAACACTACTTATTAACTATTCTTTTATAACCATTATATGTTGTTACAAAGTAAATCGCATATACTATTAAAATAGCGACTATTGCAAATAAATTATTTTTTACTACATTAATATCTCCAAACATTTTCACAAAATCATTCGCTACTTTTATTCCAAATATACTATGAACTAATGCTAATAATATAGGTAAACTAAAATATAATAATACTTGAGTAAATATTGATTTATTTATCATTTCAGAACTTACACCAAGCTTTCTTAAAACTTTATATCTATTTAAACTTTCAGTTGCACCTGACAATTGACTAAGTGCAAGTACTGCTGCACTAGCTATTAAAAATACCATACCTACATAAATTCCTACATATAAAAACATAGTCGACATTCCAATAGTACCATCATAAGATTCTATTTTACTCAATCCATGTATGTTTAAATTTTGAACTTCTTTTGAATTGCTTTCAAGTTCATCAAAATCTTTTAATATTTTTTCTTCTGTTAATGTTTTTTCACCTTTATAATTTAAATTCAAACAATTTGTATGTACACTTAAATCTTTTACATACTTATCATTAACTATTAATGTTAAAAGATTCATACTCATAGTTGATGTATAAATTGCTTCGTACTCATAGTTATTTTTTAATTCAAATTCTTTATTAGTAAGTTTTATACTTTTGTTTTGTGATAAGTATTCTTCTATTGCTGGTTTCATAATAGGTACATCATTTAATAATAAAACTTCATTTTCATTTAAACCAATTTGTTCTTGTTTTTTCATTTTCTTTAATTTATTATAATCTGATAATTTTATTACTTCTACATTTAAATCTTTGATAAATTGAAATTGTTGTTTTGAAATTTTATCAGAATTGTTTTTAAATAATTCTCCATAGGTTATGTCACTAATATACACATTATAATCAACAAATTCTTCACTATATTTATTTATATCAAAGCCTTTTTGATTTAATAAATTACTTAAATTTTCATTACTACCATTTTTAGCTATATTTTCACTTAAAACATTAAAGCTTATATCATAAGGCGTTTTAAATTGCATTGATGTTTCTAAGGATTTTTTTATTCCAATCCCTGCCGATGTCATTCCTATTGCTATAAACAACATTATACATATAACACTCATAGACATATAATGAGTATTTATTTTGCTGTTTAGTTGTCTTAATGTGAAAGTATTTAAGTTTTTAAAATAATAATTTTTACTACTTTGAATAACTATTATTAAAAATCCTGCTAATGCTCTAAAAAATAATATTGTTCCTAAAACTCCTAAAATTATATACTTAAAATCTATTCCACCATTACTATATATTAATTGTTCGCCTAGAGTTGATTTATAAGCAACATATAAACATATTATTGATAAAACAAACAATACTAATGATAAAATTAAATTATTTCCTTTTAATTTTTCACTACGTTTTTCATTATTTATTAAATTTATTAATTTATATCTAGATACAACAATAAAATTTAATAAAATTACAACAATAAACATTATACTAAAATAAAGAATTGTTTTTAAACAAGCATCTTTTGAAAATATAAATTCATACTTACTCATATTAGCGTCAAACATTTTAGCAGTTAAACTAGCCATTCCTTGTGATAAAAATACACCTATAAATAATCCAACTAACAAAGATATAATACCTATTATTAATGTTTCAAAAAACAACATATATGATATTTTATTTTTGCTAATTCCTAATGTCATATAAACTCCAAATTCTTTACTTCTTCGCTTTATTATAAAGTTATTTGCATACATAACCAAAAATCCTAAAATAAATGATACAAATACTGATACATAAGACATCATTTTTGTAACCAACTTAGCTTGTTCTCTTTTACTTTCTGATAGTTCTATCATTACAGTTTGAGATTCTAGTGAGTTAAATACATAAAATATACAAACCCCTATTACTAAAGTTAAAAAGTATATACTATAATCTGCTACACTTCTTTTTACATTTCTTGAAGATAATTTAAATAACATTTTCAGTATCACCTCCAAGAAGTGTCACTACTTCTATTATTCTTTTGAAAAATTCCTTTCTACTATCATTTCCTCTTATAATTTCATTAAAAATTTTACCATCTTTTATAAATAATATTCTCTTACAATAACTTGCTGTAAAAGCATCGTGAGTTACCATCATTATAGTTGAATTTAAACTTTCATTTAGATTTTCTAAACTTTCAAGCAGTATTCTTGAAGACTTTGAATCTAGGGCTCCTGTTGGTTCATCTGCAAGTATTAATGATGGATTCGTAATTATTGCTCTTGCTGATGCTACTCTTTGTTTTTGACCTCCTGATATTTCATAAGGAAATTTATTTAATATATCAGAAATATTTAATTTATTAGCCACTTGATTTACACGAGTATTTATATCATTACCTTTTACTCCTGTTACAGATAATGCTAATGATATATTTTCATAAACAGTTAATGTATCTAACAAGTTAAAATCTTGGAATATAAATCCTAGATTTTCTCTCCTAAATTTTTCTATGTTTTTTCTACTTAAAGTTGTTATATCTTTGTCCTCTATTTTTATACTTCCTGTTGTTACATTATCTATTGTAGCTATACAATTTAATAATGTTGTTTTACCACTCCCACTAGGTCCCATTATTCCTACAAACTCACCTTTTTCAACTTCAAAAGATATATTGTTTACTGCTTTTGTTAAATTTCTTTTGTTCCCATAATATTTTTCTATATTCTTCGCTTGTAATACTGTACTCATATTTTCCCCTCCATATTTACTTTATAGTTATATTTTACACATATTAGAGGTTTACTTTAATAACTTAAACTTACATAAACCTTACATAAATGTAAGGTTTGCTAAATTTGAGTCATCTTACTTTGTGGAAGTGTAATTTTAACAATCGTGTACTCGTTTATTTTAGAATTTATATCAATACCTAAATACATCTTTTTGCATAATTTTTTAGAAATATAAAGACCCATACCAGTAGATTTGCTCATTTTTCTTCCATTTAATCCTGTAAAACCTTTTTCAAATACCTTTTTTAAATCCTTTTCATCTATTCCAATGCCATTATCTTCTATAAACAACTCTATATTAGTATTGTTTTCTTTTGTATAAATTTTAATTTTTCCATTTTGTTTTTCTAATTTTTTGTTTATATTTTTATTTCCTATATACTTTATAGAATTTATTATTATTTGATTAAATATAAATTCTAACCACTTGCTATCACAATAAACTTTATTTTCAAAATCCTCTATTTCTATCAAAATATTCTTTTCTCTTATAGATTTTTTATTTCTTTTTATTGTATTATTTATACTTTTTCTTACGTTTATTTCTTTTATTATGTAATCTTTTTCTAATTCATTACCTTTTGAATAATATAAAACTTGTTCTATAAAATTTTCTATTTTTTCGATTTCTTCTAATATACTTAATGTATTTTCATTTTTATTATTTTCTATTATCAACTTACTTGATGATATAGGTATTTTTATTTCATGTATCCACATATCTATATATTCCTTGTACTCTTCTTGAGAAAATATATATTTATTTACTTCTTCATTCATTGCTTTATCAGTAATGCTCAACACATCATATAATATTTGTCCTTCTAAGAAATTTGGAGATTCTATTAATACAGGTAATAAATATTTTTTATCTAAATCTTGCAATGAACTTATTACTTTATTATAATAACTAAATTTTCTATTATAATCATATAGAATTTCAATACTTGTCAAAGCTATCCATAAAATCATTATGAAATTTTTAGTTGTTTTATCTATTTGAAGCAAATTTAATATATAAATTATAAATAATATAAATATTAACCTTAAAATTATAGATAATTTCTTGTCTTTAATATAACTTTTTATATTCATAGTTATGGCATTATATAGCCTATCCCCCTTCTTGTTTGTATATAGTCTTTACAATTAACTAATTCTAATTTTTTTCTAAGCCTATTTATGTTAACTGTTAATGTATTATCATCTACAAATAAATCCAAGTCCCATAAATAATCCATCAAATTCCCTCTAGAAACTATTTTACCTTTATTTTTCATTAAACAATTAAGTATTCTAAATTCATTTTTAGTTAATTCTAATTCTTCATTATCAAAATATATACTGTTTCTTGATAAATCCAGTTCTAGTTTTTTATATCTAAGAACTTCTATGGAATTTTTTTTATATGTTCTTTTTAATATAGAATTTATATGTGCAAGTAATATTTGAGTATTATATGGCTTTGTTATAAAATCATCAGCCCCTAAATTCATACTCATTAGCTCATCCATTTCACTATCTCTGCTAGTAACTACTATTATAGGAATATCTGATTTTTTTCTTATTTCTCTGCATACATAATACCCATCATATATAGGTAAATTTATGTCTAATAACAATAGATGTGCTTTTTCATTTAAAGTATTTTCTATTATATTTTCAAACTCTGTCATTACTATTACTTCATAATTATAACTAGTTAAAAATTTTTTTAACTCTATTCTTATTTTTTCATCATCCTCAATTATAATGATTTTTTCCAATTTAATCCCCCATCCAGTATAATTACATTATATATATTATATCAATCGATTCCATATTTATCCAATTATATAATATATATTTATAGACTTATCACAATTAACCTTCATAATTTCACTATATCGTGACAAACTAAAATTATTATTAAAAATATATACAAAAAAAGTGTAAACTATTTAATTAGTCTACACTTTTGTATTTAAAATTAACTTTTTATTTATTATAACTTTAATGAAGCACCTTCCCAGTCTTTTATAAAATTCTCGATTCCTTTATCTGTTAAAGGATGCTTAATCATTTGGTTTATAACTTTAAGTGGTACTGTAGCTATATCTGCACCTGCTCTAGCTGCTTGTGTTACATGTATAGCATTTCTTACACTTGCAACTATTATTTGAGTTTCTATAGCATTTACACTGAATATATCTACTATTTCTTCTATTAAATCTAATCCATTTTGTCCTATATCATCTAATCTACCTACGAATGGGCTTACGTATGTTGCACCCGCTCTAGCTGCTAAAAGTGCTTGACCTGCAGAGAATATTAAAGTTACATTAGTCTTTATTCCCCTTTGAGATAATATCTTAGTAGCTTTTAAACCTTCTGCTGTCATAGGTAATTTTATAACTATATTTTTATGTATTTGCACTAATTTATCAGCTTCAGTTACCATTCCCTCATGATTTAAGCTTATTACTTCTGCACTTATTGGTCCATCTACTATTTCAGTAATTTCTTTAACTACCTCGATAAAATCTCTTCCTTCTCTAGCTATTAAAGATGGATTTGTAGTTACTCCACATATAACACCTAAATCATTTGCTTCTTTTATTTCTTCTATGTTTGCTGTGTCTATAAAAAATCTCATTATATAATCCTCCTAAAATTTAATTATTATATTTATGTAATTATAATTTGTCTCAATATTTAACAATTATTAGTATTTACCTATCAGTATTAAATATTCTAATAATTGTTAAATATCTAATACTATTATAGTCTAGATTACTATATCATACTTTTTTATTCTTTTCACGTTAATTTACTATTTAACTTTTTAATCAATTTTAAATAGTTTACATTATATTCAAATATTTTTGTGCCTTTATAATATATATCTTTAACAAAAAGTTGGTATCATTATACCAGCATTTAGTACTACCTAAATTTTATATGTATGTTCTAAAAAAATGCCTATCATATTTTATAATTTAAATACTATTCCTACTACTGCTCCTATTGCAAGAAATAGCTCTGGATGTTTTTTATACTTATTTGAAGCAATGAACAACATTACGAATAAAATTAGCGCCTTATAATCAAAAATATCTAATATATTTTTACTAGCTAAATATCTCTCAAAAGTAATAACAGATAATTTCATTACCTCAAGCCATGCAATTGCTATCAGTCCTGTTACTGTAGGTCTAAGTCCCCCAAATACTCCATTTACCAGCTTACTTTCTTTAAATTTATCTAGGAAATGAGCTACTATTAAAATTATAATAAATGATGGCATTACAATTCCTGTGGTTGCTATAAGAGATCCTAATATTCCTTTAGCTTCAAATCCTGCGTAAGTTGCCATATTTATACCTATAGGCCCTGGTGTTGATTGAGATACTGCTATCATATCTGCAAGCATAGCCTTATCAAACCATGGATACTTTTCTGCAATATCATATAAAAAAGGTAATGTTGCTAAGCCTCCACCAATAGAAAATAGTCCAATCTTTGCAAACTCAAAAAATAGTTGTATATATGTAATCATGATTTTTCTCTCCTATATGTTATTATAAGCCCTAATATACATGCTGCTATAACTATATATATAGGTGAAATATCAAAAAATGCTCCTAACACAAACGTTACAATAAAAATCATAATTCCAATTTTATCTACTATTGATGTTTTAAATAAAGTTATAACTGCATTTAATATTAGAACTCCGACAGCTACTCTTATTCCTGAAAATGCATGTTGCACTACTGCATATTTAGAAAGGTTTTGTAAAAATGTTGCTATAGCCATTATTATTATAAATGAAGGAAACACGACTCCAAGTGTTGCAAAAAAGGCTCCTATTGAACCTCTTACTTTATACCCTACTAAGGTAGCAGTATTGACTGCTATTATCCCCGGTGTTGCTTGACTAACAGCATAATAGTCTAACAATTCTTCGCTCGTTGCCCATTCTTTTTCTTCAACTACTTCTTTTTGTAACATAGGAAGCATTGCATATCCTCCACCAAAGGTTAACCCACCTATTCTACAAAATGCTTTAAACAAATCAAATAATTCGTTCAATTTTAACCCCTCCATATACTCAGCTATAAAATCATATTATATTTAACTCTTATATATTATCATAACATCGAATTGTATAATAATATATAAGAGTTAAATATATGTTTTAAAATTGTATATCTTAAAATACTATAAAGAGGCATGAAATCAATTGATTTTATACCTCTTTATATTTATATCTATTTACTTAGCAGTATATCCAGCTTTTATAAGAGTTTCAACAGCCACTTCTCCATTAGCATCATTAACTAATACTATAGGTCCTGTACATCCCATTCCACTTTCTGCATATATTCCATTTTTCCATAATTCTTTAACTGCTTCTTCTAAATCCATTATATCTATACCAGATATTTGAGTAGTAACTACTTGCTTTCGGGGCATTTTAACTTCTCCACTAGTTTTAACTTCTTTCTTAGTAACAGTAGTTATTATATCCTCAAATTTAGAACTCCTAGCACTCATAAATTCACTCTTAGCAACTTCACTTACATTTCCTTTTGCTACATCATAAGCATATTTTAGGGCATTTGCAACTACTGGAGTTCCTGAGGCTCTTGATAATATAAGTATCTTTCTATCGTAATCTTGCCCTACTCCAGGCCCATACCCATATCCACTAGCTTCATATTCTCCACCTGTGGTGAAAGAAGAAAATACCTTCATAAATATGTTTCCACTTAAAGTATCCGTAACCATAACATCTGGTGCACCTGCTAATAAATCATTACCTCTCATAACACATCCACCATCTGCTCTTATAGATTCTGCAAACTCTATGTCATATCCATTATCTTTTAATTCTTTTAAACATTTTTCAACTTGTCTAGCTCCATCAACATTAAGTATACCAATTTTAGGATTTCTTATTCCTATACTTTTAGCAGTAGCAACTCCATATATAGCATTTCTAACCATTGCTTCTATTCTATTAGTTGCACTAGTTCCTGTTGTAGTGGCTAATATCATTTCTTTTCCTTTGCCTGGTGTTATTACTCTACCAACTGTAGATACCCCTATTGGAAAATTATAATGCATCGTTACGCATGCATCTATATATCCACTATCTAATAATTCTTCCATTTTTGTATGCATTTCTTTTTCACAGTTTACTTCAACAACCTCAAGATCAGTATCTCCCTTAGGCCCTATAAGAACTATATCAAATAAATTAGACTTTGCTAAATGCGCTCCGTCTACTAAATTATCTACTCCATGCTCACTTCCGAGTGTAGTTAATCCTATTTTTATTTTCTTTCCAAATTCTCCGCTTTCTATTGCATTAGCGATTTCTAGGAGAGTTTCACCTATTATCTTTTTAGCCATAATATTGTTCCCCCTATTCTTCTATCATATCTAATGCTAATTTTTTAAGAGACTTCGCTATTATTTTCTTTATCTCTTCCTTAGATACTCCATTAGTTTCTTCAGTTATTCCATTGTTTCTTTCTACTACAAATGATACTCCATCAAATAAGTTAGTCATTCTTCCTAAGAATAAGCTTCCCTTTCCAACTATCATAGCTCTATTTTTATCCCCAGTGCTTAAATCATCTATTGCAAATCCTATATAAGGAACTCCTGATGGTATATGACCTTGAGTTGGAGCCCATCCTGGTAATCCTTTATTAGCTACGAAATCTTTTAAGTCTTTCTTTTCCATATCTCCACGCTTAACAGCTAATGCACCTATCATTTTATAATTAGCTTCTGGTACATCTCCTGCTCCTGCTGGTTTTGTTATATCTGGATTTTGCATTTCAACAGAGAATACATCTACATCAGTTATTTTTAAATTCGCTCTATCTAGTCCTGAAGTTATAAGAGCTGTCATAACTGCTTGAGGAGAAGAACCTGTTCCAACAGTATGTTTTCCTACTAAATCAGTTCTAATTATTGGATTAATTCCATCATTTTCAGATACAAGCACAGCAAATCCACCTACTACATCTTCTAAAACTGGAAGACCTTTTTTAATATGGTCTTTGGCATTCATTCCAAGTTTTGCACTAGCGCCACCTGCAACTACTACTACATTTTTATATATACCTGATTTTACAAGCGCTGCAGCTTGAATTAATGCATGAGTTGGAGCTGCACAGAATCCTCTAGTATCTGCACCTGTAGCATTGTTAAAACCTGCTATTTCTGCTATAGATTTAGCAAAATTTCCTCCACCTCTTTGATTTATATCTCCACAAGCTTCTTCTGAACATTCTATAACATAATCTATGTCTAATGAATTTATTTTACTACTTCTTAATAAATGAACACATGATAACACTCCAGATGCCTTAACTACTAAATTTTCAAGGATAGTATGTGCATTTAAGTTAACATCTACATCATGAGCCCTTTTTATATACCCAACAAATTTTCCTTCATGATACAATCCTTCTGCTATATGGGTATTTATTAATTCTAAACCTTCTTCTATATTATTACCCTTTAGTTTACCTACAAATGGAGATAATTCAGGGTAGTTATTTTCAATTTTAGTTTTTACACTGCTTGCAAACTCTTCACTTAATTTTACTAAATCAAAAGCATCACACATTTGCATTAAAGCAAAAAATTCATCTTGAGGCATTATCTCCCCTAATTTTCCAGTTCTATTTCCTTCTATTTTTGCATTGCACCAAGGCATAGCTAAATTTTTTAATTCTTCTGGTCTATTGTTTCCTATGTAAACTTGATTTGGCATGTAGTTAATTACATCTTTATAACTTCTTAGATTATTACTTATTTCTTTTAAAAAATCTGAATCTGGATTTGTAGCTCTTTCAACATTACAAGTACTCCCATTTTGTACTATCATATCTGGAGTATGAACAAGTACATAACTTGCACCTTTTAATACTGGATAACTCATAAACGCACCCCCAATAAATTTTTAGATATATCCAACACCATAGTCTTAAAGAGGTGCTGGTTAATATTATGTATTTTCACAAATAGATGGACCAAAAGTCCATCTATTTGTTTTTTATATATTTAATTAATACTATATAATTTAAGCCATAGATTTAGGTTTAAGTGCACTAGTATCTACTTTTTCAAATACTGTTTGATCCTCTACTTCTGTAGTTAAAGCTATTAAAGCTTTTTCCACCAATCCCCTTCTTAATGCTTTTTCCTCAGTAGGATCAAGCGCAGGATTTCCAAGTGGATGAGGTATTGCTATAGTTGGAACTATTCTGTTTGCTCCAACTGTTAATGATATAGGAACTACTGTACACATATGAACCACAGGCACTTCAGTAACTCTTTCTATTTCTTTTACCATCGTTGCACCGCAACGAGTACAAGTACCTCACGTAGAAGTTAATATAATAGCATCTACATTAGCTTCTTTTAATTTATTTCCTATTTCATTAGCATATTTTTTTGCATTTGCAACTGAAGTTCCATTTCCAGTAGTTGCATAAAATGTTTCATGTAACTCTTTTATTATACCTTCTCTTACCATATCTCTTAATACATCAACTGGTAAAACTCTATCTGCATCTAAGTTAGCATACACTGGGTCATATCCACCATGTGCAGTTTCATGAGTTTCTTCAGTTAAGTCATCAAATCCTACTAATGAATATTCTCCATACTTAGAAGCTGAAGAAGATTCTATTCTATCAGGATTTCCTTTTGGAACTATTCCTCCTGAAGTAACTACTGCTATTTTTGCATTAGCTAAATTTTTAAGTGCAGGACTTGGATCAACTCTATCAAATACTGGCATTGGATATTCAGTAACAAATTCCTCACCTTTAATTTTTTTAAGGAGCATATCAACAGCTCTTTTAGATCCTTTTTCTTCATGGAAGAAATTTACTCTAATACCTCTTTCTATGTATCCTTCTTCTTTAGGTGAACATATTTTTTCTCCTTTAGCTAACTTTTGTGCAAATTTAACCATCTTAGGAAGAGCTTTTCTCATACCCGCAGCAGAATCCGATGTTTCTACTATATAAACATCTTTTTTGAACATGTCTGCACCTGGGTTTTCTATGTACATTCCAGTAAGAACAGGTATATTTAAGTTTTCTTGTACTACCTTAGTTATTGCACCTGCTGCAACTCCATATCTACCAGCATTGAAAGCTGGACCTGCTATGAAAAATTGAGGATCAAAGCCTTTTATCATTCCTAATACTTCATCACTTGCACTTTCTAAATTTTCATTGAAATAAGTATCTCCACATACTACTGTACCAACTATTTCCATGTTATCCCCTAATAACTTGTTAAGTTGAACACTTATTGGAGGTAAATTTTCTGCCACATGTGGCTTAGTATCAGCTTTTTCTTCCCCCCCAATTCCAGCGAAGAACTGATTTATATAATGAACTACTCTTAGTTTTTCCATATATTTCACCCCTTTTTTGTTTAATTAATCATTAAACTTACAGAATTGTTCTCTAACACTAGACATTTCTTCTACTATTTCATCAACTTCAAGTACCATTTCCATCATACTTATTTGTTCATCGTAAACAGCAGCATCAAATTCCGCTTTCATTTCTTCTTCTACAACATGATATACTCTAAGTCCTAATTCAACTCCAGCAAGTGGTCCAGCGAAAGTTGGATCACCAGCAGTTACTGTCTCAGCTGCAAGCCCCGCAGCTTCGGCTTCAGATGCACCTAATAAAACCACAAGATTGTCTGCTCCGTGTTTTTCACAAGCTTCTTTAACTCTCTTTTGGTTTTCTAAGTCCATAGCCCCTGCAGCCGTTCAGACAAAACATTCTGTTGAAGAAAATATTACTTCTGCTCCCTCTATACCTTTTATACACTCTTCTATCGCAGGTCCTGGTATACCATCACGGTCACCTATTATAAGGACCTTTTTATTCGCAAGTATGCTCATAGTTATCCCCCTTTAATTTATACGTACTACCTAACTTATTTATATATTAATAAGTTACTGTAGATAATTTTCCAAATCCTGTTTCATTAGTAGCTCCAGTTATAACTTGTATTTCAGCTTCTATGCTTCCATCTTCTCTTAAACTTCCAGCAAATCCACCAGCTATAAAATCTACTACTTCTATATGACCTATTATTTTATCCATCTTAGGAAGTACTATTAATTCATTAGCATTTCCACCTGTTACAACTGCATTTGCTAATACATCTGCATCTGCAAGTGATTGAGAACCTCCATCACGTCCTGCATATTCATCTGTTACTATAACAGTTTTTATATCTTCATTCTCTATTTTTTTACAGTTCATTATAAGATCTGTATCTGGATTTCCAAATCCTTCTTGAGATATTATAACTGCATCTAATCCTAAATACTTACATAACTTAGCAGTCCAGTTAGATGATCTTTCTTTATCTGCAAGGTATACGTTTTCATTAGTTATAATTACACCTACAAAGTTTATTTCTTTTCCATGTTGTGCATATAAATCTTCTACTACAGAGTTATTTATATGAACATAAGATGGATTTTTATCACATGCAGAAACACAGTTACCACTTACAATTGCTCCATCCATAAGTTCTGTTGGGTAAAGCATAGTTGGAACTATTTGTTTTGCATCTACTCCGTATACATATGTATCATGAAGTAATCCTTGAGTTTGAAGCATATATACATATCCTACTTTTGGAAGATTAGGATACTCTGCTATTGACTCTAATAATGGCTTAGTTTCATAAGTTTTTATTTCATCAGGAGTTACATTTCTTCCTGCTTCTCCTAAATATGCTGCAGCTTTAAATCCTATCATTCTAACAGCTTTTTCATGGTTATGTTGCTTTAATCCATCTACAGGTTCTGCTATGACTACTACATTATTAAGTGTAGAGAATGGACAATAATCAGCTCCAGGACCAGTCATATCTATTATACCTTCTTGGAAACCAACTATTTTTCCTGTAGTTACAACTGCACAACCAGAAAGTGCATGAGTTCTTCCTTCTCCTACAGTATCAACTTTTGATATTATTCCTGGGAATATTCCTCCCCTACCTTCAACTTTAACTCTTGGCTCTATAACATCTTTTACTGGTGTTATTCTTACACTTTCACCTGGACGAACTAAATCTATATCTATAGATTTTATGTGCTCATCTCCACCAATTGCTTCAAGCATCTCTTCTTTATTTACGTATAAAACTCCATCTCTTACCTCAGTAACGTCAGCAAACTGAATGTCTTTTATGAAAATTTTTCCTAATTCAAGACGCATACTTGCACCCCCCAATTTTTTACTTATTAAGAATTTAGTAATCTTTAAGTTTGTAAATAGCTTAATCATATAATTTAAAATACTAATTAAGTTATGTATATTTACTCTTAAACCTCAAATAGTATCTATGTCTATTGATTAAGTCTATTGATTAAGCTATTTAACTAAACTTATATATATAGATTTGAGATTTTCTCAAATTTATAGCAATATTAAAGGTATTTTTTAATCATTTCTTCTATATTAGATTTTGTAGCATCATCTTTTGTAACTTCATCTATTTTTGCACCATCTTTGTATATAGCTATAGTTGGAAGACCTAATACTTTCTCTTTTATAGCTAATCTTCTAGCCTTTGTAGTATCTAATTTACAAAACTTGAAGTTATCACCATATTGGTTAGCTAACTCTTCAACCTCTGGAAGTAATGCTTTACAAGGCTCACACCCTTCACTCCAGAAATCTACAACTACTATACCTTCTTGTTTTAAAACTTCTTCTTCAAAAATATTTTTATCTAAAACTACCATATTTTAAATCCCCCTTCATATTTTAATATCTTATTTTAAAGCAAAACATATTTTTATACTTTTGCTTCTTCTAAGTGTTCTAATTTATTATCAATATATTTTTCAGCCACTATTGTAGCTATTGCACCATCACTTGTAGCTGTTACCACTTGTCTTAAAGTCTTAACTCTGCAATCTCCTGCTGCAAATACTCCTTCTACATTAGTTCTCATCTCTTCATCTGTTATTATATATCCTCTTTTATCCATATTTATTTTACCTTTAAATAAGCTTGTTTGAGGATCAAGACCAACAAATACAAATACTCCCATTGTTCCATCCTCTTCATCTGCTTCATATTCTGTTAACTCACCTGTTACAGTATTTTCAAATACAACTTTTTCTAGTATTCCATCACCATGTAGTTCCTTTATAGATGTATTAAACATAAATTCTATATTTGAATTTCCTTTAGCTTTATCTGCTATTGATTTAGCACATGATAACTCATCTCTTCTATGAACTATCGTTACTTTTCTAGCAAACTTAGTTAAAAACATACCTTCTTCAACTGCACTATTTCCTCCACCAACTGCAAATACTTCTAAGTCTGTGAAGAAATCTCCATCACATGTTGCACAATAAGATACACCTTTTCCAGTAAGTTCTTTTTCTCCTGGAGCTCCTAATTTTCTTGGAGTTGCTCCCGTTGCTATGATAACAACTTTGCCTTTATATTCACCTTTTTCGCCTTTTAGTACTTTTATCTTACCATCTATATTAGCTTCAACTATGTTGTCTTTAATCATTTCAGCCCCAAAGCTTTTGCATTGTTCAACCATCCTAGCTATTAACTTTGGTCCACTTGCATCTTCTACAGAACCTGGATAATTTGCTACATCATGTGTAGTAACTATCTGTCCACCAGTTTTTCCTTTTTCCAATATAAGTGTTTTAAGCTTTGCTCTTGCACCATAAAGTCCTGCAGAAAGACCTGCTGGTCCTGAACCTATTATGATTAAATCATATAAATTTTCCATTGAACTACCCCCTTTTATATTTCAATTAAAGGAATTTTAAAATTCCATGTTTGAGAAACCAAATCATATCACTCTTTGTTATTTCTTTAACAACGAAGTAAGATATTGTTATATATATTGAATTCTTTGTAATGTATTATTTAATATATCAAAGTCTATAACTTTAAAATCATCTGTAACTTTTTCTGTCCAATTTGGAGTTATTTTATTTTTTTGAAATTTACTACAAGTGGCTATCGCTTCTTCTATCAATATTAGTGAATTTGTATCTAGATTTTTTCCTTTTTTCATTATTATACTTCGATATGGCGTTTCATTAGGTTTTACGCTTCCGTAAAGTGGGTGTGATAAAAGCTCATAGCCCTTATGTATTAGGTCTCTACATTCTTTTAATATTTCTATGTATGTAATATCTTTATGCAAAATTTCTTTATTTGTAATTTCTTGTTTAACAATTGGGTTATTAGTGATTATTATCATGAATCCCTCTCGCTTTCAAAATTCTATTTTTTTTGCAAATTAAAAACAGAGAAAACAAACCCCAATTTGTTCTCTCTGTTAATATACTCTTCAGAGGTCCGTCTAGGCATAGTATTTTTACCTGAGAATTTCACTTAATTTAATTTGGATTAATAAATTAAGTTTGTCCCTTCGGTCACTTTTATATTTAAAAGTTGTCTCCCATGCCCTTCATTCGGATATCTATTTTTTAATTATAATATTTCTTCCTATAAGTATTATCTATATCATCTAAGTTAAGTATATAAACTTTCTATTTATTTTTCAATATATTTTTCAGAAAATTTTGTATCATTTTTCGAGTTATTTTTATATAAAATTCACTTTTTTGTATATATTTGTATTTTTATAGGTTACTATCATCCACTTGATCTAACCATTCTTTAATAGCATCTATAACATTGTCTACACATCCATCTTCAAATGGAGATTTTAGATTACCTATATTAACAATTTCTAAGAAAGATTTAGTTCCACCAACCCTACATATATCTAAATAACTATTCCAACCTTGTTCTTTATTTTCCCTCATCTTTTTCCAAAACTGTAGCGCACATATTTGAGCTAGAGTATAGTCAATATAATAAAATGGATTTTTAAATATGTGGCCTTGTTTAAACCACCAACCTCCATTTTCTAGGAACTCACATCCCTCATAGTCTTTATGAGGAAGATATTTTTTCTCTAAATCTCTCCATACTTTTTTTCTTTCTTCCTTACTCATAGTTGGATTTTCATATATATCATGTTGGAATTCGTCTACTAATATTCCATATGGAATAAATTTAATTGCTGAAGACAAATGAGTAAATTTATATTTTTCAGTATCTTTTTTAAAGAATAAATCCATCCATGGCCAAGTTATAAATTCCATACTCATAGAATGAATCTCACAACTTTCATAAGTTGGGAAATTTATTTCTGGCATATCGATCCATGTAGACATATATAATTGGAAAGCATGCCCAGCTTCATGAGTTAATACATCTATATCATCTGATGTTTGATTAAAGTTTGAGAATATAAACGGTGCTTGATAATTAGGTATATAAGTACAATACCCACCTGCTGCTTTTCCTTTTTTAGTTACTAAATCCATAAGTTCATTTTCTAGCATAAATTCAAAGAATTCTTTTGTTTCTTTTGATAACTCTGAGTACATTTTTTTCCCATTTTCAATTATATACTCAGGGTCTCCTTTAGGAGTTGCGTTACCACTTAAAAATTCGAAGTTTTCATCTACATATACTAACTTTTCTATCCCTAATCTTTTTTCTTGTCTTTTGTAAAGATCACTTGCAACAGGAACTATATACTTAAGAACTTGTTTTCTGAAGTTTTTAACCATCTCAGAATTATAATCAGTTCTCATCATTCTTATATAACCTAGTTCTACAAAGTTATTGAAATTAAGTTTTGTAGCCATTTTTGCTCTTAATTTTACTAACTTATCAAATATATCATCAAATTTTTCTTCATTTTCTTCAAAAAAATTGTAATAAGCTTTCGATGCTTTTATTCTCATATCTCTATCTTTAGATTGCATAAATTTACCTAATCCAGATAAATTTCTTTCTTCATCCTCAAAGTTTATTTTTGCAGATGCTAGTAATTTACTATATTGCGAGCAAAGTTTATTTTCTTCTTGTAATTCTTTTATTATCTCTTTGGAAAAAGACTTTAAAGAATACTGCGATATTTTTACAAACTGTTGTCCAAAATCTTTTTCTATTTCTTGCTTAAACTTAGACTCTACTACTGATTTATAGAACTCTGAGTTTATCTCTTCGTATAGGGGTGAATATTCATCCCAATATCTTTTTTCTTTTTCATAAAATTCATCTTCAGTATCTATGCTATGTCTTATTGAACATATAGTCTGCATAGTTTGTATATTGTTTCTTCTTTCATTAAGCTCATTTATATTTTCTCTTTGTTCCTTGTAATTAGATGATGTATTTATCTTTTGCACTAAATTTCCAATTTCCTTTTTATTTTCTTCATAATTTGGTCTTTCATATTTGAATTCTGAAAATTTCATATCGATCTCTCCTTATGTTATTTAGCTATATTATTATATATACCAACTATGAGATATCTTATGCAATTATAATTAACTATCTACAAATAATTACTCCATATCTCAAGTTACATTCCATATTATACCATATATTATAAATTCAATATCTACTCTCAAATAACAGGTATCACATTTAGGTTATTAAATACATAATCAGAGTAATTTTTTATTTTAGTTTATAAACTCTGCATATATTGATATAATTATATTTGTCTTATATTTTATATTATTAGGAGGATTAGTATGTATAAATTAATAGCTCTAGACATAGATGGAACTTTATTAAATAGTGATAAAAAGATTACATCAGATGTATTTAACTCTATCCAAGAAGCAAAGAAACAAGGTGCAAAAGTCGTATTGTCAACAGGTAGACCTCTACCAGGAGTCACTCCACTTTTAAATGAATTGAATCTTACAGATGAAGGTGACTACGTTATATGTTTTAATGGAGCAGTAGTCCAAGAAGTGAAAAGTGAAAAGGTGATTTCTAATATAGAGATGACTTATGATGATTTTAAAACTATATATAAAATCGTAAAAGAACTTGATACAAAGGTTCATATAAACACACCAATTAATGTAATAACTCCGCATGAAGAACCTAGTAAATATACGTTACTAGAAGCTGAGTTAAACCAAATACCTATTGTTTATAAAAGTGAAGATGAAATAGATGATAGTATAACATTCTGTAAAATAATGATTATCGATGAGCCTGAAAAATTAGAAGAAATTTTAAATGTTCTTCCTAAAGAAATTTTCGAAAAATATACAGTGGTTAGATCCGCTCCTTTCTTCTTAGAGTTTTTAAATAAAGCCGCTAATAAAGGTACTGCGCTACAAGCTTTATGCGAAAATATAAATATACCTATCGAAAAAACAATAGCTGTTGGTGATGAAGAAAACGACCAACATATGATAAAATTAGCAGGTCTAGGAGTTGCTATGGGAAATGCTCGTGATAGTATAAAAGATATCGCTAGTTATATAACTAAAACTAACAATGAACATGGAGTTGCTCATGTTATAGATAAATTTATATTAAATAAATTATAAATTCATCTATAATATAATTTCCTATGTGCTATAAAAAAATATAAGTAGTATAGTTAAATTTAACTATACTACCTATATTTTATCTAGTTTTGACATGCTATAAGATATCTGTAATGAGTTTATTTCTGTTGGATATATTTTAACCTTATAGTATGAGGATTTATTGTATATTTTCATATAAAATTCACCATTTATATTTGTTGTTGTATATCTATTTAAGGGACACTCACAAATTTGACAACCTTCATAAATAGGATTAACACTACAATTTCTAATCTCTTGTACCTCTACAAGTGCATCTCTTACAGGACTACCATCATCATATTTAACTATTCCATATAGTAAATTACTTTCTTTCATGCTCGCCCTCCTATGTATTATACTGGAGGATAAAATTCTAGAAGATAGTCAACTTTATCTATTTTTTCAAGATAGGTTATAAATTTTCCCTCTATATCAGTTATTAAAAATCCTATCTTAGTTGTTATTGGTGGATTATAGTTTGAATCAATTTTAGATATTATCACTGAAGTGTCGCTTGCAGGAGTTTCGTCTTTATATACTACTTTTCCTATTATTAATACTTGATGTATCTTTGGTATTATAATAGTCTTACATACTAAATAATTTTCTTTTAATTCTTGCGGTGTAATTATGATTTCAGTGTACGTCTTCATATTGTATCACTCTTTGAATTTTTAATTAAAGGAGAATATGCAGTTATCTTATACTCAAGATTAAATGTTGGAGATACAGCAAATACATATTCTCCAATATCATTAGAAAAAATATTTCCTATAACTTTACTAGCTCCACTTATTTTGTCAATTTCCATAATTTCTATAGATGCATGAGATAGTGGATATAAATTTTCATCATAAACTATACCTTTTATATTATATTCTTTTTTTTGGGGAATAATAATTTTTACATCATAAGGTTTTCCTTCAACTAAGTCAGAACTTTTTATAATTATATAATTGGTCTCTAATTCTTCCATTTATTAGACCCTTTTATTTTTTTATAAATCTTTTTATTGAATCAATTATTTTTCTTATCCAGGACTTAGTTTCTTTATTTTCTGTAACTTCTGATATACTAAGTTGCTCGCCTCTATCTATGTTTTCTATAGATTGTATTTGTGGTGAATCAGGCTGTACACTTTCTTCAACAACTGATGTAACAGCTATTTTTAGATTCATAGTTCCACCTTTATTATTTAATCCTGGTGTTATTACATTCCCATCAGTTTTTACTCCATCTATTTCTACATAACTAATTGTTCTTTCTGTATATTCCTTACCATCTATGATAACTTTTTTACTCATATACATGCCTCCATTGTCAATGTCTATATTTTTTATATTATAATATGATATTAATCTAAATTTGGTACAACAGTTAAAAATAAGTCTTTTACTTCTTCTAGTACAATTTTTAAATCTTCAAAATAATTTAATAAAGCATTACTTTGATATTTAAAATTAGAAGTTAATTTTGAATAATCTTGTGCTGACATTTCAAAGTGTTTTTGCCTTACATCAAATAAAAATTTCACTAAATAACTACCCAAATAATAACTTGTTTTATTACTTTCAAATTCTTGTAAAACATTAAATACATATAAAAATTGTTGTAAATTTATATCATCTTCATTCATATCTAATAATGAATCTAATGCATCTCTAGTTAAAAGCTCTTTGCATATATTTATACATTTATTAGATTCATCTATAAATTTATTTATAGATTGTAGAATTTGTCTTATTATTTCATTAGAATCTATGTTAATACATTTGTCAGGAGTTAATTTTTTTGCATCTTCATTAAAATTCATTGATGTTATTATTTCTTCTAATTCTCTATGAGAAGCACCAACTATATCTGCTCCATAAGATGCATTTATAAATTCAACTTTTTTATATTGCTGAACTAAATTTATATATTCTTCAATCTTACTTTTAAAAAGATTTAATGTGACTGTTGTTTTTATTTCATTCCCGTATACATCTTCAATTAAAATTAATCCTGATGGATCTGGATTTTTATCTATATTAAAAGTTGCATTATCTGAATGATGTTTGTCATAAGTAAGTGCACAATCTTGACCTACTAATATTATGGGGTTGCATCCCATAATTACAGCTGCATCTATGCAGGTATGAGCAACAGAACCACCAGCATAGGTTCCTGTTAGATTTTTTAAATCTTCTATAATGTATGAAAATAGTTCTGATATATATATTTTTTCCCCTTTATAATCCTTTACTAAGTCTTTATTACTATATTCATAAAAAGCAAATGGAACTTTTTCATCTAAGTATTTTTTCATCATACTATAATTGATTGGTGCTGGGTCTACAGATATGACTAAATTGGGAGTGATTCCATTTTCAATAAGAGAACCCATAGTTCTATTCCCTGCTACTATAAAAAACTTGTCTAACTGATTTTTATATTTCAACATAGTCTGAATATTTTTATCTAAGGATGGGCCAGCCGATACTATTATAGCTGGTATATTTTCATTTGAATTTATATATGAATTTAAAGGTGACGAGTCATTTATCATTAACAGATTTGAAATCATATTTTCAAAAAACATTTGTCTAAACCTATAAGCAAGCCCTATTGATGCACTAGCTACATAATATCTACTATCTAAAATTTCTATAAATTTTTTATATTCTTGCTCATACAGTTGTTCATAATTTCCAAAACAGTGAACATGTAATCTATTGACATTCTTATAATTTATAATGTTTTTTAAAATTGATTTTATCATTTCTTCATCATATAATATTAAATTAATATTATCCTTTTCTATATTATCCTTGTGAATATCATATATTTCTTTATTTGGTTCTATTATTATAACTAGATTACATTCGCATAATCTATTTTCTAATTCAGTAATATATTCTCCCGCATCAATGCCAAATATAAATACTACAGAATCAAATAAAAGTCCCTCTAAATTATCTATTAAATTTTGTATATTTTTTTTGTAATTATATCTATCTCCTAAATAATAGGATTTTTCACCAATATTTACTTCATATAGGTAGTAACCATCATCACTTTTCTGCTTTTTTAAATTAAACATAACTCCTCCTAAACAAGTATTATTTGTACTAAAGTTGAAGATTAGCCATAGGCTAATCTCCATTTGATTTATACTATTAACTGTATATTTTAACTACATACTTGTTACTACTTGCAATAGTTATTCCATATCTACCATAATTATCTGTAAAAGTCATATAATCCGCTGATTCAATAGTACCAGCTGACGCAGTATTTGCCCAAATTATAACAGTTCCATTTGAAATAATTTGTGCATCTGTTGCCTCAGCAACACCTCCTACGAATATTAGAGGCCACTTACTAGTTTCTAAATTAGTAGTTACTATTGGCACAGCAGCTTTAGTAGTATCTGCTGTTGTTATAGCTGTTTGTTTCGGTCTATAATTTCTTTTTGTTGCCATATAAATCTCTCCTATATTATATAGTTAAGGATTCTTCATCCTTGGTCTATAATATTCTAAAATTCGAATACTGTTACATTTTTATTTTATAAATCTTCATTTTACATTCCGCAATATGGCACAAATTTATATTCATAGTTATTTTTCCACAATAAAGATACTCCATAAGTTCCCTCTTCATTTGAAAATGTAACTCCTAAAAATGTTTCTATAGGTGGAGTTGTATTTTTATCTATTAGAGTAATTGCTACAGCTACATTTGATAAAACTTCTTTATCTGGACTATATACTTTTCCTGTTACAAAGATATATTCTTGTACATCCATATAAACATCTGCTATTGCTCCACCATTTTTAATAATTTCACTTCCATCAACATAAACACTATTAGATTCTCCCATTTCAACACCTTTTCATTAACTGCATAAGATTTTAGCGTTCACTAATACTATTGCGTTTGTTAAATATTCTTTAACATTTAATTTTTTATAATAAATATCTTCCACTATTCCATCAACTTCTAATTTACTACCTATTACGTAATTTTCTGCTAATACTATAAATGTACCAAATGGAATATTATAATGAGATGAATATATTAGTCCATCCTCTGATGTGTATTGTACTGTATATTTAATTAATCCATAAATTATTAATTTATATCCTGATAAATTTTGATTTTCTAAGGATTTTATGTTAGGTGTGGCTATTACATAATATTTAATTATCTCTATTTCTGATGTTATGTTAAGTATTTCTTTTATATCTGGCTTTACACTGTCCATTAGTAATTTTTTTTCTATACTTATTTGTCTAAAATTATACATTGGAACATTATTCATACGAACTAAATTTTCCTCATTTTCTAAACTTTTAATTAATTTTTGATTATTAGATATGGAATAGTTATATTTTACACTGTCTAAACTTTGTTCATAATTTGAATAAGCTGTATTTGTTATAACTACCTCATAACTGATTGTTATAGTTTGACTAGCGCTAAGTTTTGGAATTAATATTCCCGATAAAATATCGGCGTCTGGAGTTTCTGTTCCATTTATTATTACAGATCCCGGTATGAATTGTATCGATGGATTCAATGAATCTTCTATATATATATTATAAATATCGTTTCTTCCATTATTTAAAGCTTTCATAGTGTAAATTATTATATCTCCTATATCTGAATAATGCCCAGATGGTATTTTACTTATTGTAAATTGTGCATTTGTTGCCACTATATAACCCCCTTTATATATGTTCATGCTATTATACTTTAGCAAATTTTCACATCTACAAGTAACATCATACATAAATCTATTGATTTGCTATTTAACTTTTTAAATTTAACACCTTCAACGTAAGGAGTTACACTTATCCTATCTGCTCTGACTAAATCATAAATATTTCTTCCATTTACTTCGCTAGGTATTACTATGTTTATGATTTTCAAGTTTTCATGGTAACTAATTTGAGCCATTTGAGTAGGTTCACAGGCTATATAGGTTATTTTTTCTTTTACTTTGACTTCTACTACTAAACTTACTCCACTTAGTATTTGCCCTTCATTTGATGTTCCTGTAACTGTATCTATTAACTTCATACTTGCTATTTCAGGCCATACGGATATATCGATAATTCTTTCTATGTCTAGTTTTTTAGGGTCTATATTTATAATTTCACATATCATTTCTTGTGTGAAATAGGTAGGCATAATTGGAAGTAGATTTTGATTACAATTATCTGTTTTTATATTTAAGTCTTTTCCCAAGTAAGATACATCTGCTATTAGCATCATTGTTATATTATTATATATAGATCTTAAATCCATTTTCTCTGAGAATATATCTTCTATACCTATGCTTACGTTTACAACAGAATCTATGTTTATTTGCTGTGGTAATACTATATCTCCATAAAATGAAAAACTTATCTCTGCAGTATTAATGGGTATATTACATTCACAGCTATGACAGGACTCACACTCTAAATATTCTATCTTCATAAAAATTTCTCCAGACACCATAACATCATATCCTTCTAAATTTTGTCCTTCTAAAGATTTTCCTTTTACTGTCGATATTACTTTTGAATCTGTTATAGTTCCCTCTGCATATACACTAACTATTCTATCTATATCTGGTTTTTGCGGTGGTATAGAAAATATATGTTCAACATTTAATTGTGTAAAATATGGCATATTTTCATATGGACATATTGTTATTCCGTCATATTCTATTAACTCTCTCATTACCTTGGACATTATTATCCCCCTTAATTCTCTCATTTCCCACTAGTATTACTTTATATTATGAATAGTAAAATGTTTTTGAAACTACTTTGCCTAATTTAATGTAAATATAAAGTTCAAAACAAAAGGATATATCAAAACAATTAATAAAATTATTTTGATATATCCTTTTGTATCTTTTAAGTAAGATTATATAAACTCAGTGTATATATTTTTTAATCAATTAATTCAAACGTTAATGGCGTACCTTTCTTTATATCTTTATTTATTTTTTTGCCTATAATATTATTATAGTATTTTGGATGTAGACCAAATCCAGGGCGTATTGATTTTACATTTTTTTCGGTTAGTATTTCACCTTTTTTAACATCTTCAACTATAAATAAAGATCTTGAAAGTTCTCTACTTTTTTTCTTTTTTTCGCTTAATTCATAGTCTACTATACCTATAGCTTTTTCTACATTTCTAATAGCATCAACCATAGCCTTGAATTGTTGTGGCTCTAGTGAAAATGATGCATCTGGTCCTCCTATATTTCTATCTAATATAAAATGCTTTTCTATAACTTTTGAACCTAATGCAACTGCAGTTATAGGAACTTCTACATCCATCGTGTGGTCTGATAATCCTGCTACAACATTAAATCTATTTTTTAAATCTGCTATAGTTGATAAGTTTGCATCTTCTAATTTAGCTGGATATGATGATGTACATTTTAATAAAATTATATCATTGTTACCCATTCTTTTACATGCTTGAACTGCCTCTTCTATATCTTCTATATTAGCTATTCCTGTAGATATTATAACTGGCTTACCTTTGGATGCTATATATTCTATAAGTGGTATATCAGTTATTTCAAATGAAGCTACTTTATATGCAGGTACGTCTAAATCTTCTAAAAAATCTACTGCTGTTTTATCAAAAGGACTTGAAAATAAAATTAACCCTATGCTTTCAGCATACTCCTTTAATTCCTTTTGCCATTCCCAGGGTGTATATGCATCTTGATACAACTTATATAAGGTTGCTCCATCCCATATGGTATTTTGCTTTATTTGAAAATATTCATTATCACAATCTATAGTTATAGTATCTGCCGTATATGTTTGGATTTTTATAGCATGTGCTCCACTTTCTTTAGCTGCTTTTATAGTTTTTTTAGCAATCTCTATATCATGACCATGATTTGCTGATAACTCTGCTATTATAAAACATGGAGAATTGTTATCTATATTAAAGTTGTCAATTTTCATTGTTATCTCATCCTTCAATACTATATTTATAATTTATTATTTCATTTACTATATTTCTAACACCATTGCTGTCAATAGTACTTATTGCTATTTTGTTCATTCTTTTTCTCATATCTACATCATTGATAAGTTTTTTTACTACTTTATATATTTCTAATAAATCTATTTCATCATATTTTCCTAGATTTATCATCATTCCTAAATCATTTGCTTTTTTTGCTATATTGATTTGATTATCTATTTGAGATATTAATATAGTAGGAATTCCTAACACCCCTAATTCATATGCAGTTGTTCCAGATGCAGAAATAGATAAATCACATTTTTCCATAACTTCTTTCATGTTAGTGGGATTAAATATAAGATTTATATTTTTATTTTCTCTAGCTATATCAATTAACTTTTCGCTACATTTAAATAGACTTCCAACTACTACATCTATAGTTACATTATCTTCTATTTCCGATAAACTGTCTAAAACTATAGGAGTAAAGTTGTTAATATCTGCCCCTCCCATAGTAACTAGGATTCGTTTTACTTTAGATTTTATTTTTATAGGATTTATGTTTTGGAACTCTTTTCTAAGCATTGAATACTTGGTTCCAAGTAAAGTAATGCAATTGTCATTTTTGAATTTATAATTCAAATCCTTGGCGTATAGGTTGGAATTTATAATTATATCACTTGGGTATTGATATAAACTGTTATCATCTATGGAAATTAAAATTTTCGAAATCCTTTTTAATCTTTCTAAATATTCATTACTTAACCAATATGAATCTGTTAAAATATAATCAAATTTTATTATTTTTAAAATTTTCTCTACTTCCTCTATTTCACTATATATATCTATAGATTTTATATCTATATACTCTATATCGTGTTCACTTAATAAGTTACTTACACTTTTATCTTTTTTAATTATAAAAATCGGTTTTATTCCTCTATCTCTAAACTCCTTTGCTATAGCTATACATCTCATTATATGGCCCATACCTTTATCAGCACTACCATCAGCCCTTATTCCTATATACTTCATACAATACCTCTAATTTATATAGATATAAACTTTATATAATCTTTTTCTATAATTTTTTTATATCCAGCACTTTCAAATGATTTGATTGACGCAATATTATCATATTTTACTAATCCTACTAATTTTCTTTCTTTTATGTTATCCTTCATATACTTGAGAACCGCTTTGCCAATTCCTTTTCCTCTAAATTCACTAGCTATGCTATAACTAATCATAGCTTCTCTATCTCTATTCTCAATTCTAATAGTTCCAACATTATAGTTATCATTTAATATTATATATAGTTCTATATTTTTATCTTGTAATTTATCTTCTAACCATCGTTTATGAGTTTCAATATCTATTTTTTCAGAGTTAAACGAATTAGCTCTTACTACTTCATCATTAAACCAATCAAATAATAAATAACAATCCTCATAAGTTGCTTTTCTCAACTTTATAGTAATAGGACTTCCTATATTATATTTTTTTTCAAAATCTTTATTTATATCATGTAATCTAGGATTTTTTTCTATAAATTTTACTACCTCATATAAATAAAAATCGTGATTACCATTATAAAAATGGTTGTATATTTCATTTATTAATATAAAATCCTCTCTAGTATCTAAAGTCCATCTATATTTTGAATAGTCTATATCATTTAAATAATAATATACATTATCAGTATTTTCATATATATAAGGTGTTACATGTTCTCTTTGGTAAGTCTCTTTTGCCTTTAAATTAGCAAGTTCAAGCTGCTCAAATGAAAATACCTCTGTATCTAATCCTCTAGGATATGTTCTCTTTGATAAGTCTGCTACTGCATTTGTTACAATATCATACTTATTATTTAAGTAATATTTAACTAATTGGTCAGTAATATTAGGATCTATAAGCGGACAATCTGAGGTTATTCTTACAACTATATCAGCATTATTTGATTTTGCAGCATTGTAATATCTACTTAAAACATCTGACTCGCTACCTCTAAAATATAATACTCCTATATCTTGTGCTTCTTTCACTATATCATCATCTTGTTCTAAATTAGATGTAGCTATCACTATATCATTTATATACTTACATTGTTTTACTCTTTCAGCTACATGATATAAAATCGTCTTTCCTTTTATCTCTTTAAGTACTTTTCTAGGCAATCTAGTAGATCCAACTCTAGCTTGAATAATAGCTACTACTCTTTTTTGATTCATTTTATTCCTACTTTCTATAGTAATCTAATACCTTATTTACAGCATTTATTACATCTTCAAAATCATTATCACTCATTGCAGGATATAGTGGTAACGTAATCATGGATTTATATAACTTTTCTGCATTAGGGCACAGACCTTTCTGATATCCTAACTTTTGATAATATGGATGTAAATATACAGGTAAGTAGTGAACATTCACTCCTATATTTTCAGCAAGTAATGCCTCAAATATCTCTTTCCTACCTACTGTAAACTTATCTAAATCTAATTTAATTATATATAAATGTCTACTAGTATCTGAAATTTTTTCCTCCTTTTGAATAATAATCCCATCTACTTTACTTAGCTCTTTATTGTACATCTTAACTAGTTCTTTCCTTCTTTTTATAAAACCATCTATCTTATCCATTTGGCTCAATCCAAGTGCACATTGTAAATCAGTTATCCTGTAATTGTAACCGAGGTCTATTTGTTCATAATACCAATGTCCTTCTTCTTTATGAGACATAACTTCTGAATTCTTTGTTATCCCATGAGTTCTAAATAATATAAGCTTTTCATATAATTCTTTTGAATTAGTTGTTATAATTCCACCTTCTCCTGTAGTTACAGTTTTTACAGGATGAAAACTAAATTCAGCCATATGAGATATACTTCCAATACATTTACCTTTATACTTAGTTCCTAAAGCATGAGCAGCATCTTCTATAACTATAAGATTATATTTTTTGGCAAGTTCCATTATAGGGTCTAAATCTACACTTTGGCCTGTGAAGTGTACTGGTATTATAGCTTTAGTTTTATTTGTTATCTTAGCTTGTATTTCCTTAGGATCTATGTTGTACGTATCTGGATTTATATCTGCAAATACAGGTTTACCTCCACAATATAAAATACAATTTGCTGAAGCTGCAAATGTCATAGGAGATGTTATAACTTCATCACCTTCTCTTATTCCAGCTGCATAACAAGCTGCATGTAGTGCAGCTGTTCCATTAGATACTGCTACTGCATATTTTGTACCTACATATTTAGCTACCTTATCCTCAAATTGTTTAATGGTTGGTCCTGTTGTTAAGTAGTCTCCATTCAATATATTTATAATAGCTTCTATATCACATTTGTCAATGGACTGTTTCCCATAAGGAAGATAATTGACTCTTACAGGCCTACCTCCATTAATTGCTAAATCTAACTTCATTTTACTCCCTCCCCTCCTCCTTTTATAGTGATTTTTATAAACCTAGTTTATCTATCTCTATCCTTAAATCTTCTATGCTTAGCCAATCTGTATTATTACCTGAGTTATATTCAAATCCATTTTCTATAGGTTTTCCTCCTGTTGTAAAAAACTTTTCTTTATTCCACCATTCAAAATTAGGATATATTATATAGTGTTTTTCATATTCATAGGTAATTCTTGAATCATCTTTAGTTATCATTACCTCATGTAGTTTTTCTCCTTCTCTTATCCCGACTTCCTCAAGCTCACAATTTGGTAATATCGCTTTTGCTAAATCTTTTACATTAAATGATGGTATTTTGGATATATACGTTTCTCCACCCTTTGCTTCATTTAATGCTTTGAGTACTAAATCTACGCCTTCTTCTAAACTTATCCAAAATCTTGTCATACTAAAATCTGTGATTGGTAATACTGTATATCCTTGCTCTATCAAGCTTTTAAAAAATGGTATTACTGATCCTCTACTACCTGCAACATTTCCATACCTTACTACTGAAAATATTGTTCCTTTACCTGCTGCGTATGCATTTGCAGATATAAATAACTTATCTGAAACTAACTTCGTTCCACCATATAAATTTATAGGGTTTACAGCTTTGTCAGTTGATAGTGCAACAACTTTTTTTACACCTTTATCTATAGCAGCATCAATTATATTTTGTGCTCCATGTATATTAGTTTTTATAGCTTCAAAAGGATTGTATTCACAGGTTGGAACTTGCTTCATTGCAGCTGCATGTATTACATAATCGATACTATTAAAAGCTCTATATAATCTATCTTTATCTCTTACATCTCCTATAAAAAATCTCATTTTATCCATTTTATCAGGAAACATCATTGATAGTTCTTTTCTAAATATATCTTGCTTAAACTCATCTCTTGAAAATATTATTATTTTTTTTGGATTATATTCACTTAATACTCTTTTTGTAAAGTATTTGCCAAATGATCCGGTTCCACCTGTGATGAGTATTGATTTATTGTTTAACATAAGGTATCTCCTCTTTTTATATAAATATTAATATTTAAATTAATTAATTCTTAATATAATATATCAATGATAACTTGAAATTGTGATATATACTTGAAATTAAATTATTATGTGTTTTTTTAATAACATTAAAATGGCATCTTTTATTTATATAGAAGATGCCATTTGCCAATATAGTTTTCAGATTTTATCTTGTTATTTTTCTAGCCAAAGTGGCTGTCCATATACCAACCATAGTTACACCTAATAACATTTCTATTCCCGATAATAGTATACTATATCCTATAGGAGTTATATCGCCATATCCTACTGTAGTAAATGTTACTATACTAAAATATAATGATTTCATAAAGTCTGTATCTAAATTTTGATATGGAAAACCTTGTAAATATACATCTTTATAATTTATCTCGTATTCCCCTACATTTAACCCCGTTAACATATACATGATTGCAAATACTAAGACAATCTCTAAAGAAGTTATTAAAGCAAATGTAGGTCTTTCTCCATATCCACAAAATAACCAAAATATAGCTGCTTTCACTTTATTCATCCCGGTTAGATATTTATATTCCATACACTTTGACATATAATAGTATTCACCTGCATTATTTAATAAGGCATTAGCTTCAAATTTTGATGCTATCCCTTTATACACCTTAAATGCTACTGAATAACTTTGCTTATATTTCTTATCTATTTTTATCTTATCTATAAAAGTGTATTCGTCAAATTTAGTTAAATAATTATCTTCAAATTCAAATTCTTTAACATCTGAATTTATAATTTTAAAAGACCTACAATCGCAATCTGTTATACACACATTGTTTATGTATACTTTTTTTAAAATAGAATCTTTTAAATTTGTATGTTCAAATTTTATGTTATATAAATCTACATTTTGAAATATACTTTTTTCCATATTACAATTTTTAAATTGGCAGTTAGTAAATATAGTTTTACTATTACATATCAAAATGCATTCATTTATATCATAAAAATTACAGTTAATAAATATAATATTTTTAAATCGGCAATTTGAAAATATATTGCCAAAAAAAGTACAATTATAAAATTCTATATTGTTAAAATTACAATTAGTGAATGTATTATATTTAAATTCTATATTCCTTAGTTTTTCAACTTTTATGTTATACTTATCATCAAATTCACCTATACTTTTTTTTTCTATTTTTTTTATTATTATCTTGCTTTCATTATCTATTTTATAAATATCATCGTAGCCTATCTCAGATTTCCCAGGTATATATTCTGATTTTATTGCAAATTTATTTTTAAATAGTTCAATCTGAAAACCATATTTTTTTTCATTATCAACTTGCCTATTTTTCAACTCTATATTAATTTCATCTCTTATTTTGTCAAAACTATAAGTTTGCATTATCTCACCCTAACTATTTTTTAGTTTATTAATAGTAAATACTTTATTTATTATTAAAATCCTTTATTTATAGAATACTTGTCTATTTTTTTTAATATATTTTATAAAGACATAATATTTATTTTAACTCAGATAAACTAAGTGTGAATTTGGGTAGTAAATGTCATCTACTTGCTTTAATAAAATTTTTTAATTTTTTTGGGAGGTTACTTATGAATAATAAAATAGAAGAACTGAAAGAAAATTTACCTAAAGAGTGCTGTTCTTTTTGCTCACATCTTTCTTTAGAGGGACCTAATGACGATTATAAATATAATATAAAATGTATAATGTTAGACTCATTACCTAAATCAAACAAATATTGCGATTATTTCCAACCAGAGAATTCAAATCTTACTAGCAATGACTTAAATCATTTATACTCAGAGTTTTTAGAAGCTTGTATTAGAGTAAATTATAAAGATTATTTAAACTCTATTCATTGGCAAATTTTTAAAGATTATGCTTTAAATCAAAATAATAATACTTGTTCAATTTGTGGATGCAATAACGATATAGAAGTTCAGCATACTAATAAAAACTTTGGGAGAGAAACTTTAAATGATGTAATTGTTGCATGTAGTGAATGTGTTCATAAATTATAAATTCATAATCATAGATTCTGATTTACAGGTTATCTAGCTTATATAATCTAGTGCCATGACTAAAACTATGTGTATTAAGTTTTATTACATAAAATTATGTATTTGTCGCATAATAAGGTAGATAACATTATCAGGAGGTATATACAAATGTCAAACAGTAATTTAAGTTGCTCCGCAACTAATTGTGCTTATAATAATGCTAGTAGTTGTTATGCTGGAGCTATAAGTGTAGCTGGTTCTAATGCTAGTACTACATCTTCAACTGCATGTGTATCATTCGAAGATAGATCTACATCTGGTATGACAAACTGTGCTGGAGGATGTACTTGCACTAAAACGGGCAGTATAGCTTGCCAAGCTCAAAATTGTAAACATAATAGTAGTGGTTCTTGTAAGGCATCTAGTGTTCAAATAAATGCACAAAATGCAAGTTGTGAAACTTTTGTTTGTAAATAAACATAAAAATATTACTGGATAAATTAATATCCAGTAATATTTTTATACATATAACTATGCATTTACTAAATTTATTTCTTCATATTCTCTAGCCTTTTCTTCTCCAGTTAATACTCTTAAAGTTCCTAATGATAGTGACTCTAGCTCGTTTTCTCCTGGCATAATTTCAACCTTAGATATAAACTCTACTCTTTTCTTGATATTTGATGTCATCATCTTAGAATATGCAATTCCTCCAGTTATAACTATTGCATCAACTTTTCCTTCTACAACTGTAGCTAATTCACCTATAGATTTAGCTACTTGATAAGCCATCGCTTCATGAACAATTTTCGCTTGTTCATTTCCTTCGCTTATCATACTTTCTACTTCTCTAACATCTACAGTATTTAAATATGAAACTATACCACCTTTACCTCTTATAGTTTTTAACATTTCTTTATGAGTATATTTTCCTGAGAAGCATCTATCTATTAATTTTTTGCATTGTATTCTTCCTGATCTTTCTGGTGAAAATGCTCCCTCATCATCAGATACTATATCTATCATTCTTCCTTTTTCATGAACACTAACACTTATGCCTCCACCTAAATGAGCCACTATTAAATTTAAGTCACTGTATTTAGCATTATTATCTTTAGCATACTTTATAGCCATTGCTCTAGAGTTAAGTGCATGACTTAAACAATCTCTATCCATTCCACTAACACCTGATAATCTAGCAACATCTATAAATTCATCTACTGCTACAGAGTCATATATGTAAGCATTTATACCTAATGGTCTAGCTATTTCATAAGATATTATAGCTCCTAAATTAGATGCATGTTCTAAAACCGGTCTATTTTTTAGTCTATCTATCATTTCATCATTTACTAAGTATGCTCCTGATTTAACGGGTGGAAGCAATCCTCCTCTTCCAACAATAGCACTTAAAGTGTTTATTTCTATATTATTTTCTTCAAGAACTTTTAAAACTTCTTGCTTTCTCATATCAAATTGATCTTGTATTCTATCATACTTTGCAATTTCTTCTGCTGGGTGGTCTATTCCATTTACTAGTATTTGTTTATCATTATCGTATACTGCTATTTTTGTAGATGTAGATCCTGGATTTATAGCTAATACTCTGTAATTCATAATTATCCCCTTTTCACTTTAAATTCGCTTTACTGGTTTCTTCCACATTATTTATCAATAATAATATTTAAATTAAGCTATTACAAGTGTATCTACACTCATAATAGCTTATTAATAATTAATTTGTAGCTACTGCCTCTTTAGATACTAATTGCATACCTTCTTTAAAAGCTTTTATGTTTACCTCTACAAATCTTTCTTTTACATTATCTCTTATTATTTTTTCCCAATTTATATCTTCTAGACTCATAGATTTAACTAATGCACCTAATAATATTATATTCATAACTTTAGAGTTTCCAAGCTCTGCTGCCTTGTCTGCTGCATTTAGTAATGTTGCATCTAATCTTTCAAGTTCTGCTTCTATTTCTTTTTCCTTATATTCCGCTTTTCCAGTAAGTACTGGCATAGAATCCATTCTATAGTTATTTGCTATTATCTTTCCTTCTGGCTTTAAGTAGTTTAACCATCTTAGCGCTTCCATCTTTTCAAAAGATACTAATATATCAGCGCCACCTATTTCTATAACAGGAGAATGTACTGCTTTTCCGTATCTAACTTGAGAAGATACTGAACCACCCCTTTGACTCATACCATGTATCTCACTCATTTTTACATCATATCCTGATTCCATAAGTCCCATAGTTAATAATTTACTTGCAAGTATAGTCCCTTGACCCCCTACACCTACTAAAAGAATACTCTTAGTCATCTTACATTACCCCCTTGTTTACAGCATTATTAGATATAGCTTCTTTAGGACATACTTGTGAACAAATACCACATCCTACACATTGATTTTTATCTATATTTACTAATTTAGCTTCTTTATCAAATGACATTGCTGGACATCCAGTCTTCATACAAACCTTACATCCTATACAATTATCATGGTCAACTTCACACTTAGATGTAAATGGATTGTTGAATTCTTCTATATCTTGCTTAGAGAATTTTTTAAGTACACATGGCCATCTAGTTATTATTACAGAAGGCTCATCTAAGTCAAATGCCCAATCTAGTGTTTCTTTTACTTCTTTTAAGTTATTTGGATCTATATTTCTTATATGCTTAACTCCACAAGCTTTAACTAAGCTTTCAATATCCACTTCATTAGTTATATCTCCTTGTAATGTGTATCCTGTTCCTGGATTTTGTTGATGTCCTGTCATACCAGTTATTCTATTATCTAATATTACAGATATTGAGTTTCCGTTATTATATACAACATCTAATAATGAGTTAATTCCTGTATGGAAGAATGTTGAATCTCCAAGTACTCCTACAACTCTCATTTTATTATCTTCTTTCATGTTGAATACCTTTTGAGCTCCATGTCCTGTACTTAAACTTGCACCCATACAAACAACTGTATCCATTGCATTATATGGTGGGGCAAATCCAAGAGTATAACATCCTATATCTCCTGTTATCATTACATTTTTTCTTTTTCCTATTTCATAGAAGAATCCTCTATGTGGACATCCTGCACATAGTCCTGGAGGTCTTGGTACTACTAAATCTTTATTAAATTCTATAGTATCATTTGTTTTTCCAAATATAGATTCTCTTATAGTATCTGGTGTCATCTCTCCGTATACTGGTAATACATCTTTTCCTATACAATCTATTCCAGCAGCTTTCATTTGATCTTCTATAAATGGATCATTTTCTTCTATAACATAAATTTTATCTACTTTAGAAGCAAATTCTTTTATCTTTTCCATTGGCATTGGATTTGTAAATCCTAATTTCATGTATGATGCATCTTCACCAAATACTTCTTTTGCATATGTATGGCACATTCCTGAAGCTACTATACCTACTTTAGTATCATTTATTTCATAGTGGTTTAATTCTGTATTATTAGAGTAATCTGCAAGCTTCTTTAATCTATCTTCTACTGAGATTCTTAAAACTCTAGCATGTGCTGGAACTGTAAGATTCTTTTGAGGATTTTTTACGTAATCTTTTATTCCTACTTCAACTCGGTCAGCACAATCAACTATTCCTTTTGAATGGCATAATCTCGTTGTTACTCTGTATAAAACTGGAGTATCATACTTTTCACTTACTTCAAATGCTTGTTTTAACATATCCTTAGCTTCTTGGCTTGTTGCTGGCTCAAATAAAGCTATTTTAGCAAATTTAGCATAGTTTCTATTATCTTGTTCATTTTGTGAAGAGTGCATCCCTGGCTCATCAGCAGTTATTAATACCATCCCTCCATTTACTCCTGTATAAGCAAATGTGAATAATGGATCTGCCGCTACGTTTATACCAACATGTTTCATAGATGCCATAGTTCTAGCCCCCGCTATAGAACCACCTATTACTGCTTCTAGTGCAACTTTCTCATTGGTTGCCCACTCTGCTACTATATCTTCTTTATATGTAGCTACATTTTCTAATATTTCTGTACTTGGAGTACCTGGATATGCAGATGCATACTTTACACCAGCTTCATATGCTCCACGAGCAATAGCCTCGTTACCTGTCATTAATTGTTTCATTTTTTAATTCCCCCATAATAATATTAATTTCAAATCTCTTCCCTAGTAATTATTTAATAATTTACTATCTATTTATCACTAACTAGTTGCTGACTCTTAACATATTCAAGTGCATTTTTTATAATACTTGGAGCTATTCTACATTTATTTTCATTTACTGCACATATAGCAAATCTAAGACCCATTTTTAAAGGCACAAGATATACATTATCTTTTGTTAGTTCTTCACACACCGTCATTGGATCATCACATGGTATACTTACAAAGAATCCATCTATATATGGAAGTATATCTAGTCCTACCTTTTCAGCTTCTTCAACAAATACACTTGCTCTTCTATTTAACATTGCTTTATGCATTGTTTTTTCTTCATAATATTTATTAAACTTTTCTTGGTCCTTAACTATGTTCGCCAATAATTTCATAGCACCTCTATTACAGTTTGACCAGTTCGCTCTGCATGAGTGAACACATGCATAGTGGAATTCTTCTGCAACATTTTCACTAGGTGTTATACATATTGCTGCTCCCATTCTCATCCCATAAGCTGTAAATCCTTTTGACATACTAAATCCTACTATTACAAGTATGTTTTCTGGAAGGTTTGAGAATTTTTTAAAGAATTTTCTACTTGCATTGTCATCTTTTACAAAATCAATATATGCAATATCTACAAATAGTACTATTTTTTTATCTGGATTTTTAGCTACGTCTTTTGATAGACCTATGATTTTATCCCACTCGTCGTCTGATACACTGTATCCAGTAGGGTTATGTGCTGGTGTATTTAGGATTGTGAATATTCTTTCTTGCTTAGATGCTATATTTAAAAATTCTTCTTTAAATGAATTGAAATTGAAATTATTATTTTCATCAAATAACTGATATGTTCTTACTTTTCTACCTATTTCTTCTGTTATACTTACATATGGACTCCAGAACCAATCTGATGTTAATATTTCGTCGCCTTCTTCTGTATAGTTCCAAGTTGCTAATTTTATCGCTCCACTTCCACCTGGAGATGCTACTGCTCTTATATGTCCCTCTGGCATATATTCTTTGAAGCATACTTTTTTAACAGCTTCAAGATAATCTGGCTGTCCTTCTAAAGAAGCGTATGCTGATATGTCTTTATTGTCTAATGATTTATATTCATTAAACACGGTATCCATTGTTATTAGCGTTCCATAGTCATCCATAAGAGCACCTATAGTAGCATTTATTACATTATCTCTTCCTATAGCTTTTTCTGCTTTTTGGGCTCTCTCTGATAAGTTAAATATTATATCCTTTTTTCTCGGCCACATAGAATGTTTTGCTACCATACTTTGACTCATACTATCACCCCTATTCTAATTTTTACATCTATAATTCAAAGCAACTCATATGCCAAGACTACATATTTTTTTATATTTTTATTAAATTAAGCTAAATTATGTTTTTACGCACTAAAAAACAGGCCATATCAAACTTTGGCCTATTTTATTATATTTTTTTAACTTATTATTATTCTTTATTTTTAAATATTTAAATTATTTTATACTAAGCGTTAACTTTAATTTACATTTGTTAATTTTAGTTAACATTTTTATATAATTATACATTTTTATTATATTTTTTCCATAAAGCTGTTCTGCTTATTCCAAGAATACTAGCTACTTCGGTTTTCGAGAGGCCTTGGTTAAATAACATATCTATGATTTTATTTTCTACATATTTATTAATCTCTTTTATATCAATATTCATTTTACTATAATCAGCGTCATCTACTTTATCTTTAGCTTCTAATTCATTGCTTTGATTTTCTTCATCTAAGCATATATATTTTGTCTCTTGCGTATCAGTAAAAGATATTTTTATCTTACCTGTTATTACATACTTCTGTGCAACATTTCTTAATTCTCTAACGTTTCCTGGCCAATCATAACATTCTAACTTTAAGATTTGTTCTTTACTTAATTTAAAGTTTTCATCTATAGAATTTAAGTTATTTAAGATATTTTTATTTAATATTATTCTTACAAAATGTTCAAACAAAAATACTATGTCCTGCTTTCTTTTTCTTAAAGGAGGTATGTTTATTTCTAAGCTACTTAACCTGTAAAATAAATCTGCTCTAAAAGTTTTTTCTTTTATTTTAGGTATTAAATGTTCATTTGTTGCAGCAATAATTCTAATATCTAGTGGAATAATATGATCTGATCCTATTCTCATTATTTGCTTTTCCTCTATAACCCTTAAAAGCTTATTTTGTACATAGAGTGGTAAGCTATTTATTTCATCTAAAAATATAGTTCCACCATGTGCTAATTCAAATAATCCTAGTTTTCCACCTTTTCTCGCTCCTGTAAAAGCGCCTTCTTCATATCCAAACAATTCACTTTCCAATAAACTTTCTGAGATTGTGGCACAATTTATAGCTACAAAAGGCCTGTCCTTTCTATTGCTTATATTATGAATACTTTGAGCTAATATTTCTTTTCCTGATCCACTTTCTCCATATAATAAGGTTGTATAATCACTTTTCCCTATTTTTTTAGCTTCTTCTATGAACTCTTTACTTGCGGCATCTTTGTATATGTAATCAGCAAAAGTATGCCTCGCATATAAACCCTTTTCATTTAAGTCTATTCTGATTTTTCTTTCTAATTTTTGTAATTTAGTAATATCTTGAAGTATCGCTAATACCCCATAAATTTCTCCATCCACCTTCATAGGTACTGCCCTTGTGTTTACTACAAAGTTATCTATCTGCCTTATTTGCCTTTTATTATCTTCAGCAGTATATAAACATTCTAATATCCAGTCCATATTGGAAAATACCTCACCTATAGGCTTATTTGATACATCTTTTTTTTCAGCTTTTAATATTTTTTTTGCACTTTCATTACACAGTATAATATTTCCTTTTGTATCGGTAGCAACTATTCCATCTTTTACTCCGTCTAATATATTTCTTAATACTTCATTATTGAATTTTTCTTCTTCTAATGAATCAAGTAGCTTTTTAGAATATTCAATTGCTTCTTTTATTGAGTCATCACTCGCATTAATAAATACACTATCCATTTTATATTGTCTCGCAAAAGAACATGCTATGCCACTTCCTACAATAACTACATCATCTTTTTGATTTAAATATTTTGTGACTCTATTTCTTATTTCATATTTTGATTTGAACCATTCTTCAGTTATATCTATATTAATTATACTTTTCCAATCTGCATAGTCAAAATCAACTTCATCATATCCTAAAATAAGCACTATCTTTTTAGAATATGTACTTGCTATTTTTATTGATTTTAATAAATCTATAATCTTCATATTTAAAGGTATTATTGGTACATTTACAGTATCTAATATTAATTTATATCCTCCACCTCTACCAATAATAACTTGTGCACCTTTATCTACTAATATTTTCCCCTGCTCTTCTAATAAATCTACTTTTATAAGATCTATTATAATATTTCCATTTTTTACATCTTTTAAATAAAGCTTCTCTATTCTTTCTTTTAATTCATAATCAGATGCTATAACACCTATGACTTTTTCCAATTTATACTCTCTCCCCTTATTTTAGATATTTTTTTATATCTATGAACTAGAATATATTTTTATTTCCCTACATTTTACTTAATCTACTTTTATTTATCTGTATTATATCATATATGATTTTTTTATTAAATAAAGGCATTTTTATATTACTTCATATCTTGTCTTCATAAACTTATATCCACTTGAATATTATATTATAAGTTGATATGTGTTTTTTAGGGAGGTAATATAAAATGCAATATAGAAATGCTAAAATGTATATGCCAACAGATAAAGGTTCTTTATCTGTTCATGGAACAAGTTATCTAGAGGTAAATTCTGATAGGGCTAGATTGAATGTTAGAATATCTACTGAAAACAAGATTTTAGAAGAAGCTGAAGATTTAAATAAGAAAATCTATAATAACTTACTTGCTAGTTTATATGATTATGGTATAACTAAAGAGAATATTCATAGTGAAGATATATCTGTAATTAGAAATTATGATTATAACAACAATACATTAATTTCTTATAAAGTTACTCAATTAATCCGTATACTAATCGATGATTTTAATAAACTCGGTGAGGTATATTCATTAGTTATAGAAAATGGTGCTAATGATGATATTAATGTAGATTTTATTCTTTCAAATCCTAGTCACTACTACAATAAAGCTTTATTTAAAGCATCTCAAGATGCCTTAAATAAAGCTAATATACTTGCTAAAAGCTTTGGAGTTAAATATAATCCTATACCTTATAAAATAACTGAACTTAGCTCTCCATTATATGCTATTACATATTCTTCTAGTTCTGTGAATTACTATCAAAATATAGCTACTGGACTAGTTAAAATAACAGCAGAAATTGAAGCTATATTTTTAACTCATCCATTTTAAACAATTTTTTAATAATATATGAAAAAAGTCTACTGATATATTCAGCAGACTTTTTTCTATACTATGCAGTTTTCTATCTGTATTATATAATCCTGGCAGTTTTCACAAGCTATTATGCTAACCATATAACTGTCATCAACTTTACCTTGTCTTGATAATTTATTAAAAGATAATCCTTCATACTCTTTACTTATATCACTTATTACATATTCTCCATCTCTTGTAAATATATAAAAATGGTATTCTAAAAACCCGAAGAATTTTTGTTTTTCCGATACACCAGCTAAGCATTCTGGGCATGCTTCTTTATAATATTCAATATCAAAGTCAACATTCATAGCATCATTTAATACTTCTAATATATTCTCTATTTTTATTCCTCTTACTGGTTTTTCTTCGTCATTTATCATATCACTACAGTTATCTTCAGTTAATAAATACTCTTTGTTTTCATAGTTAAATTTGTATAAACTCATATTTCACCTCATTATTATTCTATTTCTGATTTAAATATTACTTTTTCTGATAATGCTTCATTATATTCTTTATCATTTATATATCCAAGTTCTTGCATCTTATATAATATAGTTTCTTGCCTTTCTTTAGCTTCTCTATATTCACTATATCTTGCTGGATTATTTGTTATCCCTGCAAGCATAGCACACTCTGCTAAACTCAAGTCACTTATATCTTTACCGAAGTAAGTTTTTGATCCCTTCGCAACACCATAGGAGGATTTCCCTAAATATATATTATTTAAATATACTTCTATTATATCTTGTTTACTCATATTTTTATTCATAGAAGTTGCATTAAAAATATCCTTTATTTTTCTTTTTATAGTTCTATCATCACTAGTTAGCAAGTTTTTAGAAATTTGCATTTCTATAGTACTTCCACCCTGAGTAGTATTAGTTAGTATATTATGAACTAATGATCTTACTAAAGATATCTCATCCACTCCATTATGTTTATAAAAACGCTCGTCTTCTATAGAAACAACCGCATCTACTAAATATTTAGGCATTTCATTTTTACTAACAACTTCACTACTTATATAATTAGATGTTAGTAATTCTTTTGTTACTTTTGGAGAATCTTTTAATACTGTAAATACCAGTGCTGAACCCATTGCTGACAGTATAACTAAAATTAGTAATATGATTACTAAAAACTGTTTTGCTATATTTAATAGCTTTTTATTTTTTTTTATCTTTCTTTTATTTCTTTTAGAATTTGATTTATTTATGTTTTGCTTTTTTTTATTACTCTGATTCGGTCTATTTATAGGTTGTCTTTCTCTTTTTGTATTGTTAGCTTGTTTATTATCTCCATCATTTCTAAAATCTTTTGAAGGCTTTGAGTTGACATTACTAGAATCCACTTTTCTTCGCCTTATTTTATTTTGATCGTCATTTTGATAGCTCATCTAACCCTCCTCATTTTATAGAATAATTATACATGGTTATACAAAATAAATCAAAGAACAAATTTGTAAGATTAAAATTATAATGTTTTGTATAATTTTATGTAATCTTAGTTAAAAAATTCTTTACTTTTGTTTGATTTTTAAAAATTTATTATTTTTTATTGATTTTGAGATAAAAAATAATTTTTGGGGTATTATATAATATGAATTATAATTAAAGGAGGTATAAAAAATGTCTTATATTATACATGATGCTTGCATAAGCTGTGGTGCTTGTGAACCTGAATGCCCAGTTAACTGTATTTCTGCTGGAGATGACAAATATGTGATAGATCCTGATATATGTATCGAATGTGGAGCATGTAACAGTGTTTGTCCTGTTGATGCACCTCAACCAGAATAGTACATAATAAAAAAAGAAAAGCATGTGCTTTTCTTTTTTATTTTGAGCAACGTTTTGAGCAACGTGTTGGCGAAATGCCCTTTATTTTATCTTTATACTTTTCATTACTTTTTCATTCGTTATATCCTCTATGTTAGACATTTCTAACTTTATAGATTCTTTTGTGTTATGTAGTGCTACTCCTATTTTAATGTTTTTACTATCTCCACTTTTTATATTACCTATAAACCCACTTATATTATCTTTAGATGTAGTCACAAAGTATTTAATCGGCTTACCTCCTTGGTATGGATAAATATCTATATTAGACAATTCTACATCATATAGACCGTTATTTGCTACATTCATAGTTATTATAGCCGATGCATTATAACTATCTCCTATATTAATTTTCTCTTCTACTATATTTACATCTACTACTCTAATTTTCAAATCATTATCACTCATGTTATTTATCCATACATCTTTACCATACCCTTCATTATTATCTATACCTACTGAGGTAGTACACATTAGTACTATAAACAACATTGTGCACATACCTATTAATTTAACCTTTTTCATAGATTCCTCCTAAGCATTTTTTCTTATGTTATGCATAGGTAATTTTTTCATTCACAATTTTAAGTCTTTATTTTTTATAATTTTTATTTAAATATATTTTAATAAAAATTTTTTCTATTTTAAAAATAGATTTTTATTGCTTTTCTTGTCGAATTTTGTTATTATTAATTTAAGGTTATTCCCCTAATAACCAATTATTTACTCCCCAAATAAAATATATTCCCTAATAAACCCCTTTTTATAATATATTTTACCCCTTTAGTGGCCTTACTTGATCGGTTAAAGTAAGGCTATTTTTTTCGTGATTTTTTATTATTTCTCTTACTTCTCTATAACCTCTTGCCTTACTTTCTATAAAAGGTATTATTTTATCATCATTTATAATATTCCACGCATCATTTTCTTTATATAATGCTATTTGTATACTTTTTTGATCTTGGTCTAATGTCCATGTGAAGTAATTTTTATCTCTTTTGCTATAATGCCAATCCAAGTTTTCATTTACATTTGATATATCATTCATCATTTCTAAAACATTATCATATCTATCTTGTGGATTTATCATTAAACATTTCTCTATTATACTTATTATTGATTTAGGTATATGAGGTAAATATTTTTTTCTAATTGGAAACCTTCCTTTTGCACAAGCCAACTTTAAGCTGTTTAAATCCTTATACTTTCTTGCTTGTTTGTTATACTCTTCATTTCCATTACACATTCTGTATAAAGTAGTTCCTATTTGATATATATCTATTTTTTTGCTAATAATAGAGTTTGTGCATTGTTCCGGTGCTATATGCTTATAATAGACATTTTTTAATCTCGCATTTCCTAAATAATTTAAATAAAGCGCAGACCCAAAGTCTGTTAATACCGCATCCATAGAATCATTTATTAATATATTATTTGGCTTTATATCACAGTGTACTATACCATTACTATGAATATATTGTATGGCCGATAGGAAATCTAGTGAATATTTTATTATTTGTCTTATTGTAAGATTTTTATTTTCTAATAAATGATATAAAGATCCATTTTTAAAATATGGCATTGTAATATACACATACTCATCATCATAAGACGCTGTGTTTATAGATATAATATTAGGATGCTTAGAATTATATACTTTTCTAGATTCTTCAAAGTACTTATCTACCTCTTTGAAATTCTTTTTATCAATTTGTTTTAAAATGAATCTAGAACCTAATTGTGTATCTTCTACAAGGTATAATGCAGAATTGACTCCTTCTGAATGTATTTTTTCTACTATTTTAAGATTAAATTTTGGACTTATTTGCATATTTTCACCCCACAATTTGAAAGTAATTCTTCAATTACACCTTCAATTTTAACAATATTAATTATATCTATGCCTATACTATCTTCTATATTTATATGTGACTTTTTTATACTATACTGATTTATAAGTGTCACTATAAATTTCCTTAAATAGTTTAATTTATTTCCTATATCAAAAGATTTAGGAATTATTATTTTATCTTTAATTATATCTGTTTTATTTTTATCTTGTAATTTAAATATGTTAAATTCTATTTTATCTATAAATATATCAATATCCATAAAAATCATAATATCAACCCCCCAAAAGGATTTTTTTTGTCTATTATATATTATGAAGTCATGTTTACTTTAACCACTAAATATAATTAATTTTTTGTTTTATATTGTTCATAATTATTCATATATAAACAAAAATAAGTGTAAAATTTACACTTATTTTAATTATCAGCTTTTATTTTCAAGAATAATTTTGCTGTAGCTAATGTATCACTGTCAGCTCTATGAGCATTTTTATTTTCTATATTATAATAATCACATGCTGTTTCTAGCTTTTTATTTTTACCTTTATATGTTTTGCTACTCTTTAACAATTCTAACGTACATATATGCTTGTCTATCGGCTCTAAATTTAACTCTTTAAGATAATAATTCAAAAACTTTAAATCAAATTTTGCATTATGAGCTATTATTGTTCTATCACCTATGTAATCTCTAAATCTAGGTAATACAGTTTCTATATCTGCTTCATTCTTAACCATTTCATTAGTTATGTTTGTTATATCTGTTATAAAATAAGGTATGATTGATTTTGGCTTTATAAGCCTAGAATAGTTTTTAATTATTTTATTATTAACTATTTCAGTAATGCCTATTTCTATTATTTCACATCCTTTATATGGATCAAGTCCTGTTGTTTCTAAGTCTACAACTACATATTCCTTCATATAAGTCCTCCTTAAGTTTTAATTGATTTATTATATTATAATTCAATTCGTTTAATCATTACAATCTTGTATATTTCTAATTTCCTATATTTTATAAATATATTATAATTAATTTATCCACAACTTTAAAATTAATATAATTTCCTATGTTCCATAAAATATTCTAAAATAACTAAGATTCCATACAAAAAGAAGTATCTCTTAATGATCAAAATCATTTTGAGATACTTCCTTTTGTATCTTTGTTTAGATATTGAAAGTATCAATAATTTATTTTTTATTTTATCTAATTATTTCCTAATTCCCTAAGCTTGTTTTCTACTTCACTAAGTTTGTTTTTAACTATAACCTCTTTATCTGTTACTTCATTTATTTTGTTTTTTACTTCATTTGCTTTGTTTTTTACTTCATTTACTTTGTTTTTTACTTCATTTACTTTGTCTTTTACTTCATTTATTTTATTTTTTACTTTATCTATTTTGTCTTTTACTTCAGTTATTTTATCTTTTACTTCAGTTATTTTATCTTTTACTTCATTTATTTTATCTTTTACTTCATTTGTTTTGCCTTCTATTTCATTTATTTTGTTTTCTACTTCATTTATTTTGTCTTCTGCTTCATTTATTTTGTCTGCAACTTCATTTAATTTATCTTCAGTTTCACTCATCTTATCTCCAGCACTATCTCTAACTTCACCTATTTTTTGGCTAGCATCATCTATTGTTTGATCTAAATTTTTTATTTCCGTACTAATTTTATCTACCGAATCTTTTAAAGAATCTACTTTTTCATCAGCCTTATTCATCTTAGAACTTGCATCATCTACTTTTTTAGAAAACTCATCTGACAAATCATCTGCTTTGCTTAATTTAGAATCTATCCCAAATTTACTTAGCTTATCTTTTATAATCTTTCCTGCATCTATATCTACACTTGGTTCAGATTCATTTTCTGTTGTACTTTTTACTTGTTGCATTTGTACAGCATCATTATTGGAACATCCAGTTAAAGATATTAAGGCTACTATTGCCATTGTCATATATATTTTTTTCATATTATCTCTCCTTTATCACTACATTTTATTTAGAATTCTAACCATATTATACTCTTTTTTTTATCCCTTGTATATTTATTTTTATTATATTTCCAAACTCAAAAATAAGTACCTGCTATATAAAACAGGTACTTATTTTTAATGCTTCCAATTCTTTATTTTATATATGAAACTGGATTTGTATGCTTTCCGTTTATTCTTATTTCAAAATGTAAATGTGGTCCAGTTGATCTTCCTGTTGATCCAATTTTAGCAATAACTTGTCCTTTTTGAACGCTTTGTCCTACTGATACTAACAACTCACTATTATGAGCATATAATGATACCTTTCCATCATCATGTTGTATCATAACAGTATTACCATACGTTCCTTGAACTCCTGAGTATATTATTGTTCCATTATCTACTGATACTGCTGGAGTTCCTGTTGGAGCTGGTATATCTATTCCTGTGTGCATCTTTTGAATGTTTAAAACTGGGTGTAATCTATATCCATACGGTGAACTTATTCTACTGTATCCTGGTACAGGCCAAGATCCACTAGATATTATTGCTCCATTTAAGCTATCACTCGAATTTGTTCCATTTTTTGCTGCTTGCTTCGCTGCACTTTCTACGGCTAATTTTTCTATTTCACTTTCTAAATTATCTTCCTCAGTTTCTAGTTCTCTTTTTAAGACTTCTAACTCACTTTTGTCAGCTTGTACTGTTTCATTATCCTGTTGTAATGCTACCTTAAGCTCTTCTTGTATCTGTTTTTTATCATTTAATTTTTTTTCTTTACCTTCAATTTCAACTTTATTATCATCTAATTCTTTTAATATTTCTTTATCTTGTTCTACAACTTGTTTAACTATATAAATATTATTAAAAAAATCTGATAAAGAAGTGCTACTAAATATAACTTTAGTATATCCCATAGAATAATTGTTATTAATAGCTTTTAATCTTTTACCCAAAGCTTCTTCATTGTCTTTAATACTATTTTGTAATTTTTCTATTTCTAGTTTAGTTGTAACTATTTCTGAATCTAATGTTTCTATTTCATTATTAGTTTCATTTATATTTTTTTCAATTTCTTCTATCTTATAATCTAAATTTTTAATTTTACCTTCTAACGTACTTTGCTCTTGTCTATTTTCATTTAGCTCTTTATTTAAATTATTTTGCTTATTATCTGCATATATAAAGTTTGTGCTAAACAATAATACACAAACAGTTATTACTGACATTGTCTTTTTCACTCAATCTTCCCCCTATTTTTACACTTTTAAATGTTTCTTTACTGATACAATACTTCCTAAAATACCAATACTTATACCGGTCATCATTAGAACTACTATAAGCGGTGTTGATATACTAGTTAAAGGAAGTATAGCATTTCCCATAACAGAACTTATAAGTTCTGTTATTTTTTTTATTATATATCCATACATTCCTATACAAATTCCTACAGCTAAAGATGATCCTAAAATTCCTATAGCAAATCCTTCTACTATAAAAGGTGCTATTACAAAACCATTACTAGCCCCTACATATTTTATTATCTGTATTTCTTCTTTCTTGCTATATACTCTACTTTTTATTGTATTAGCTATTATTACTAGGCATATTAAAAGTAAACATATTATTAACATTCCACCAAATTTTTTAACAGTATTTGATATAGTTAAGAAATTTTGCATTATATCTTGATAATAGTTTACATCTGCTGTTCCTTCTAATTTTAATATTTTATTAGATATACTTTTTATATTTTCTGGGTTATCTATTGTAATAATATAAAAGCTCTCTAATGGATTTTCAATTCCTTCTAAAAGATATGCATCTTCTCCCCAACTCTTTTTTAGATCTTTAAAAGATGATTCTTTTGTTTTATATTCGATGCCTTTTACACCTTCAATTTTACGTATACTATTTTTTAACGCAATTCGTGTATCATCATCTATATCTGCTTCTACAGATACTCTAACTTCATTAATTTCATCTTTTGTAGCACTAATAAATTGATTTATATTTAACACTATAGTAAGTACTATTCCAAGTATTATTAACGATGCTGTAACAGAAATTATTGATATAAAACTCATTGTTTTATTGTGAAAAATCCCTTTAATTCCTTGTTTTAAACTATATAAAAATTTAGACACTAACTTCATATAAATCCCTCTTCGTATCTTTGATTATTTTTCCTTTTTGAATTTTTACAACTCTTTTTGGAAATAATTTCAAAATTTCAATATCATGAGTTGCCATTATTACAGTAACACCTTCTAAATTTATATCATTTAATAAATTCAATATTCCTATAGAGTTCTCTATATCTAAGTTTCCTGTACACTCATCTGCTATTATTATTGATGGCTTATTTACTATTGCTCTAGCTATACCTACTCTTTGACATTCACCACCTGATAATTCTGATGGATATTTACTGTGTTTCTCTGCAATGCCCACCTTGTCTAATACTTCCATTACCTTAGGTTTTATATATTTAGGCTTTACTCCTATTACTCTCATCGCTATTTCAACATTTTCAAACACAGTTTTCTCTTGAAGTAACTTAAAATCTTGAAAAACAATTCCTAAATTTCTTCTGTATTTGTGTATTTTATTGGTTTTTATTTTTGTAATTTCTTCTCCTAAGACAGAAATTCTTCCCGATGATGCTTTTTCTTCTCTGGTTAACATTTTAATCAAAGTAGATTTTCCAGCTCCTGAATGACCTACTAAAAATACAAATTCCCCTTGCTTTATACTTAAATTTATATTATCTAATGATTTATTACCATCGTCATACACTTTATCTACATTAGTAAACTTAATCAAGTTTTATCACTCCATTTTTTCTTTTTAGTTAGTTTTTTAAGACTTCATTATTTATATTTAATTATACATTATTTCATCATTTTTGTAACCTTTTTGTAACTAAAATTATAACTAAAATTGTAATTTTTTGTTCTATATTAAAAAAATCTCTTGCATATTCAGTATTTATACTTAAATATGCAAGAGATTTCTTAATATTTTATCTTTCCTTTAAGTTTTGTTTGCGCTAAATAAACTAATCCGTTACCCTGTACTGCACGTGAATATTGTAATAGCTTCGTATGCTTAACAAGCTGTGCATATAATTCCTTTGAATTTAAATCCCTTTTAAACTCTTCCTTAGACCAGTTTTTGAGTAAAGCTAAACTTCCACTTACATGAGGCGCTGCCATACTAGTTCCACTTAATATTGCAAATTGATTATCTGGATAAGTTGAAAGTATGTCTACTCCCGGTGCTACTACATCTATAACTAAGTTTGCATTGCTAAAATTTGCAGGAACTCCTTTTTTATCTACAGCACCTACAGCTATTACTTCCGGATATGCAGCGGGGTACGAGTATTCAAAATCATTTGCATTTCCATCGCCTTCATTTCCTGCTGCACAAACTATTAAAATATCTTTATTTATAGCTTCTTTTACGGCTTTCTCTAGTTTTTCTGTACTTTTAGACATTCCTAAAGACATAGATATTATATCTACTTTTTGTTCAATTGCATAATATATAGCATTTATAACCCAGCCCAATTTACCTGAACCTGTTCTATCTATAGCCTTTAACACATATATATCAACTTTAGGTGCTACCCCCATTATATTAGTATTATTCCCATTTGCTGCAATGGTTCCCGTTACATGAGTACCGTGTCCTACTCTATCTATAACTATATTAGGGTTTTTACCATCTTCGTCTGTAAAGTTTCGAACTGCAACAATGCTATCTTTTAAGCTCTCATGATGTATGTCACATCCTGAATCTATTACTGCGATTTTTACATTTTTACCTTGAGTCGAATCTACCCATAAGTTTTTTGCTTTTATCATTTCAACTCCATACGGAGTTTTTGATTGCGTTCCTCTAACTTGCCTGTTTAATATGAACGGTATTAACTTTACATTTATATTATCAGGGTTATATTTCATCACCATCACTCCAAAATTTGTCTTATATTTAATTATATATATTTAGAATGATTATGGTGATTGTTTATTACTGACTAGCCTCTAAAGACATGTTATTTTTCTTTTTTAAATAATGATTTATATTTTCTAATATACTTTTTTCATTGTCTTCTCTTATATCTAAATCATATAAATACATTTCCTTTTTATCCTTTAGCTTATATACACCTTGTACTATTTTTTCATCTTCTATGATTACATCTAAAGTTGCTTGTGAACTTAAATAATAGGTGCCTATCTTTCCTTTTTTATTTTCGACCCATTCTCCAACATACTTGTATAAATCACATGTATATGTTCCTATTCCATCTCTTTTACCAGTTTTAAAATCTCCTTCATATACACTTTTATCATAATATATATACCTACCTATACCATCAAATAAATCATCTTTAAAACTACCTTCATAGGTATCCTTATTTCTGTATTTGAGTATCCCATTGCCTCTTCTACATCCATATTTATACTCACCTTCATATATATTACCTTCTACATCTGTATAGCATCCATGACCATGAAATACATTGTCTTTAAAGTTGCCTACGTACTTGCTTCCATCTTTAAATTTGTATTCGCCTTTTCCATTAAGCTTGCCTTTAATAAAATTTCCTTCATAAAAATCTCCATTTGATTTTATTAACGTACCCTCTCCACTTTGCAGATTATCTTCCCACATACCAGTATACTTACTACCGTTTTTGTAATACAAAACACCTTTCCCGCTCTTTTTATTATTTATAAAATATCCTTTATAGATATCTTTATTTTTATAGGTATACATTCCTAGTCCTTCTAATGCTCCATTTCTAAAATCTCCACTGTATACAGACCCATCGGTATATATATACTTTCCTACACTGTGCATTTTATCATCTTTCCAAAGTCCCTCATATCTTTCTTTGTTTGCAAATATACATATACCAAAACCATTTCTTTTTCCTTTTACAAACTCACCTTTATACATATCTCCATTATCATATTTGCAAACTTTCTCTCCATTTAAACTATAACTTTGTTTATTTTCACTATTAATATCATTTAGACTTATACTTACTGATTCATATTTTCCTCTAGTATATTTTTTATTTTTAAATTCATTTTTCCTTGAATTGATAATAAATTTCATTAGTAGTATCAAGATAAATATTGATGATAAACATATGAAAACAGCCAGTATTGTCATAATATAATTTTTTATTTGGTCCATTGTAACATTCCCCTCCTAATTTTATATAATGCTTATGTTAATTTATATTTATGGCTTGTCATCTTTATTCATAAATTTAGGGGGAATAATTTTGCATATAAAAAATTCGCTTTACTCAAACCACCAATTACCTATAAACTAGGCTCCTTGCTCAAGTAAAACGAATTATCTATTTGTAATATAAATTATTTAATAATATTTTCATATAATTTTTCAAGCTTTTTTATATTTATCTCTATTGCCTTATCCTTAGCTAATTCTTTATATTGATTGTAATTTAATACAGATTCTTCTATTTCATTTAGTTTATTTTTTATATATTCTAATTTATCTTCTTGATAAGTATCATTTATTCCTTCTTCTTTACTGTCATATTTAGATATTATATTTTGAACACTTTCTACAAATCTATTTAGATATGACGATTTACGCAAAAATTTATCTGATACATACATATTAAATTCCCCTTTTTCCCCTTGGTTCTACTTAATTAATTTTAAGACTATTTATATTATAAATATTTATACCATATTTTTCAATGTTTATATCTTTTTTGACATAAAAAATTGTCGACATAATAATACATCAACAACTTTTTTCTAGAAAACAACTAGGGTCTATATTCTCATAACTTAAATCTCCATCAAATAAATTAACTATATTCCCAAGCTCTTCTTTATATTCTTCTTTATTTAATTTATATAACATTAAGTCTTCTAATAAATCTTTCATATCAAAATATAAATTTGCTAAAAGATAAAAATAACCTGATTTTATATCTTTAATTTTATCTATTGTATCAAATTTTTTATTAATATCTCGTAGAACATCTATATTATATATATCTATATTTTGTATAGATGTTAAATATATACGTACCGCCTTTATTACTTCTATAGACAGATAATACTCATTATACTTACCTTCATTGCTATAAAAACTACTTGTATACCTTGCAAAATTTTCTTCTAAATCTTCATTCATTATAATAAATGGGGCTCTTACAAAGTCCTTTATTATTAATATATCTCTAATATCTTCATTATTTTCTAAAACTTCATCTAAGACATACAGATTGTATGCATCATATAATGGATCATGTGCATCTCCTTGAAATTCTATATTTGCGCATTGTAATAAGTTTTTTAAGGATATATAGTTCATACATTTTATCCCATAGTCTAAATATTTATCTTTTATATCTACAAATAAATTTTTAATATTATTTATAAACCTAGGATGATTATACTTTTGTGCACTTTTTTTATCCGTATTGTTAAAACATGTTAAGTCTAAGCTCCCAAAAGTATAAATCCCTTCAATTTGAGAAAATGTACCTAGCCATTTTTTAAACCTTCTCATAACTTCTTCATAAGTAGATGCGTTTTCTAAATCTTCTTGCGTTATTTGTGTCAATTCTTCTATATGTGGATAAATATTGGGATTACCTACAGGTTTTATTAAGGATTTGAATTCATCTATACCTCCCGTATCAGTGTCATATTGTATTGCACCTATTGCTATTATATCTGCATTTAACATATCCCTTTTACTTCTAGCACTTGGCATATTCATTTCAAAGTCTATATATATTTTTTTCAATATAAACCATCCCCTTCTAAGTCCCTCTAATTATATTTTATCATTTTATTTCACTTTTTTTGATATATTTTTTTAAATATAAAAAAACCGGTGATAGTTTTGCTTTACCAACGGTTTTTTATTATCTAAATTTTATTTTATTCGTGCTTTTCCATGAAAGAGTGTTTCACGTCATCTTGTTGCCATCCTAGTACTGAATCTATATTTACATTTTCAGCCGCTCTAAAAATAGATTTTTCTACATTTTTAAAGTTTTCTCCTAGATTTTTTATTAATTCTTTTATTTCATATCTCTTATTCGCAGTCTTTTTAGCCGCAACCATACAAGCACAGTTTAATGGCCATATCCCACTATTTTGTATAAATCTTATTATATCTTCTTCTCTTATATAATAAAGTGGTCTTATTATTTTTATTCCATCAAAATTTGTAGAATCTAATTTAGGTAACATTGTTTTAAAACTACCTGCACATAATAAGTTAAGCATTGTTGTTTCTATAACATCATCATAGTGGTGTCCTAGAGCAAGCTTATTACACCCTAATTCCTGTGCTTTAGAATATAGTGCTCCTCTTCTCATTCTTGCACACATATAACAAGGATAGTCTTTTGCTATTTCATCTGCTATTTCAAATATTTTTGAATCAAATAAATGTATAGGTATATCTAGGTACTCACAGTTTTCTACAAGTAATTGCCTTATATCACTATGATATCCTGGGTCCATAGCTATAAACTCTATATCAAAATTAACCTGACCATGTCTTTTTAGTTCTTGGAACATTTTAGCCATAAGTAAGCTATCTTTTCCTCCAGATATTGCAATAGCGATTTTGTCGCCTTCTTCTACTAATTTATAATCTTTTATTGCTTTTATAAATTTTGACCATAAATTTTTTCTATATTTTTTTATTATACTTCTTTCTATCTCTCTTAATGGCTGTCTTTCATCAAAAGGTACTATAATCTCACAGCCTTTTCCTGCTAATTCACTCATTTTTTCACCTCATCATTATGGAAACATGCAAATCATTTTATCATAATTAGCATTACTAATTCAAGTAATTGATATATTTACTTATGATATCATTTTTAACCTTATTTTATTACTTTTTTTGTTTTATTATTATTCTATTTACAATATCATATTTTTTAATTTAGTGGAACTATTTTTGCTTGTACGAATATTATATTATTAGCTATACATTATTTAGATTTAGACAAGGAGGATTATTAAATGCAAAATGACAACAGGGGAATTACTAAGGAAGGTGGTTGTTCTTTAGCTAGACCATATATTAATAACCAAACTTTTACAAAAATGTATAATACTTCAACAGCTTTAAGAAAAGGTACTATATTTCCAGAATTATTTTTACTGGATTCTGAAATGTATAACAAAGATTTATATTCTACTCCTAAAAAAAGAAATGGAGGTAGAAAATAATGAGAAGAGAATCTAGACATGAACTTTTAATAAAGATTCAAGAACTTGGTTTTGCATGCTTAGATATGAATTTATATTTAGATAATCATCCAGAAGATAAAAAAGCCATTAGTACTTATAATACTTTCTGTGCTGAGTTCCTAAAAGCTAGATGTGCTTATGAAAATAAATATGGACCATTAACAAACTTTGGATATTCACCAAGTAAATGCCCTTGGCAATGGGTTGAAAATCCTTGGCCTTGGGACAAAGAGTTTAATTATTAGATAATTATTGGGGAGGGTTAAAATTTATGTGGATATATCAAAAAACATTACAACACCCTGTTAATCTTAAGAATGGGGATTTACAAATGGCTAAATATCTAATAACTCAATTTGGTGGACCAAATGGTGAATTAGGTGCAGCTATAAGATATTTAAGTCAAAGATACACTATGCCTACAGGAAAATCTCGTGCACTTTTAACTGATATAGGTACTGAAGAACTTGCTCATGTAGAAATAATTGCTACTATGGTTTATCAGTTAACTTATGATGCTACACCTGAGCAATTAAGAGCAGCAGGACTTGGTTCTAGCTATGCTCAAAATGGTTTCGGAATTTTTCCATCTGATTCTAATGGAATACCTTTTAGTGCTGCTCCAATAGCTGTTATGGGTAATGCAGTTACTGATTTGCATGAAGATATGGCCGCTGAGCAAAAAGCTTTAGCAACTTATTACCATCTTATAAATTTAACTGATGATGTTGATATAATAGAAGTATTAAGATTTTTAGGTGAAAGAGAAGTTGTACACTATCAAAGATTCGGAGAAGCTTTGATGGATGTTTATGATTTTGAAGAAACACAGAATATATTTTAGCATTTTATATTTTTATAATAATAAAAAACTCTTACTAAGTATTATAGTAAGAGTTTTTTATTGGTTTTCTTCATTATTAACCACGACTATTCTCCTTTTGCAATATTTGTATACATAATTTATCATCTTAATATACAAAATGAATCCATTTTGTATGTTTATTCATTTACTCGATATTATAGTCTGGTGTATAATCATATTCTATTTCACTTTCATAATCAAGATATAGTAAATCTAAACCATTTTCCATATATATTTCCTCCTACTTTATTATTTGTTTTATTTGAATATGAAATTTTTATATTTTAACTTTCATATTTAATTTAATATATGCAAGCATCATTTGAAAATTTCCATTTATTGTAGTTTTATTTTTATTTTTAAATTATATAATTAAGTAGGAGCTAAATAAAATAATTATTTAACTCCTACTTAATTATGAATTTAATTTTTCAATATAACGATAATTCACTTCAATATGATTTAAAAAAAGTAGTAATCGTTCATAAAGTGGATGAGATTCTTGGCCATATTTAAACTCTAGGTTTTGACCTATTTCTTTGACAGTTTGTTTGCCATCAACTTGTAAAAATATACAACTGCTGTATTTATCCAATTCTATTTTTTTGTGCATTGGAATTTTAAATTTTAACTTTCTAAGAAATCTTTGAATCCTGTAATCTTGTTTCTCAAGTACAGTAACAATCCCTGACTTATCCACTTCATATTCTATTTTATCAGAAATTCTAAATACTATATCTAAAACTTCGTTATTATTATTTATCATGTATTACCTTAGATGAAACAATAGGTACTGCTGTAAGAATAACTAAAACTATTAATAAAATTATTGCCATTGTATTTCCTGCAGCAAATCCACTTGGTGCATTTGCTTTGACAACTCCTGTTACTTGTAATATAATACCCACTAGACCTATTATAGAACCACCAGCAACAAGACCAGAAGATAAACTTATACCATTGGCAACTTTAACTTCTTTTTCATGATCCGTTTTAGAAGTCTTTTCAACAAGTACACGGATTAATGCTCCAACTAAAATTATAGAAGTTGTTGCAATTGGTAAGTAGAATCCTATAGCAACAGTCATAATTGGTAATCCTAAAAAATATAAAACAATTGCCATAAATACACCAGCAATAATCATAACCCAAGGCAATTTACCTGACATAATACCAGAAGTCAGTGTTGACATTAAATTTGCTTGAGGTAATGCAAATGGTGGATTATCACCAGTAATTTTAAGTTGATCTTCAAGTAATAATATTGTACCTGCAACAACGATTACACCTACTATACCAGCAAGTGCAAAGTAACGTTGCATTTCATTTTTGCTACCTCCCATAATGTAAGTTACTTTTTGAGACTGGCTGTAACCACCTGCAACCGCAATCGCAACAACTATAAACGTACCAAATAGAAGTAATGATTTGTTATCTGATTGACTAGTCCATCCCATAGAAACAAATATTAATGTTACAATAACTAAAGATGCAATCGTCATACCAGATACTGGAAGATTTGATGTTCCGATAGTACCTGTTAAACGTCCAGCTACAATAACAAATAGTAACGATAATAAAAGAGAAATAGTAGCTCCAACAATCGCCATTACAAAATTACCTGAAATTAAGAATCCTGTTATAAATGCAATTATAATACCACCTAGTAAAATAAAAATCTGAATAGATGAACTATCTTCAGCACCTCCAGAACTTGCTTTTGCGTTAACTGTTTCTTTAACCGAAGCTATAATAGTTGGAATAAGTTTAACTGCGCCAATAATACCACCACAAAGCATCATACCCGCACCTATATATTTTACATAACTACCAGAAATTGCATTTACATCCATTTGATTAAGTGCCACTGAAGGATTATTCCATACTTTAGCACCTGCTCCAGCCATATCAGTAAAATAACCTATTAAAGGTGCAACCGCAAAGTTTGATAAAATAGAACCAGCAAACATCATTAAAGACACTTCAAGTCCTACAATAAATCCAATCCCTAAAAGAAGAGGATTAACCTCTACTTGGAATTTCCACTTATAGAATCTACTTCCAAAGTAGCTTATTACGTTATTTGCTACATTTAAGAATGAACCTGTTAATACGGTAATAATACCACCAATTCCAAATCCAATTCCCATGTATTTCATAGAATCTCCGCCACCCTCTGAGGCAACAAGTGTCTCTGAAATAGCCATCGACTCTGGATACATAAGTTTACCGTGTTCTTCAATAATTAAATAATTATGAACAAGTGATGCAATTCCAATACCAAATAACACCCCACCGACTCCAGTAGCTATACCTTCTAAAAATGTAATTTGGCTACCAATTAAAATAATAGAAGGTAATACAAAAATCATACCACTGGCGATCGACTCACCACCACTTGACATACCTTGGATTAGATTTTTGCCAAGAATGCCTTTTTTATTAGCAAATGCTCCAACAAATGCTGAACCTATTATGGAACCTGGAATTCCTGCCGCAACTGTAAGACCTGCTTTCATACCAGAATAAGCTGTTGAAGCGGCAAATACAGCAGCTAAAACAAGACCTATAATTAATACAATAACATTTCCACCTGGCTTAGAGTTGTCTGTTATATAAGGAACATAATCTTTTCCAGATATGCCTCCATATGCACCCTTAGGTAATTTTTTATTCATTAAGATTCACCCTCCTTTGTTTTACTTAGACGTATTAATAGCAATAGGTAAGACTTTGATATTATCTAATTATAAATTTAAAATCAATATGATTTTCTTACGTTACTAAAAATACTCAATTCCAGTAATATTTCTTATTTGTAAGAAATACTAATACTGGTATCCTATACACATTTATTATGTGTTTGATTTTTTAGTTTATACAATAAATTTACCATTTCAAAAAAATCCTATTATATATGAACTCTGTGTTTTACCTTCAAATATTATTGCTATATATCCTAAAATAGAAGACATATTTTTATTTTTAGTATATCCGTATCTAATTGCTTTAAGGTTTTTATACGCTATTTTTAGTCGATCCATATTGACCTAGATCAAATATTCTTCCTTTATAAAATCTTTTGCAGTAATAAAAACCATCTATTTAATTTTTAATAGATGGACATTTATTACAGTTTTATTTTCATTTTAAAATTATATGCAGAAAAACTCCCCCTACATTGTAGGCAGAGTATATTAAATATTTGATAAAACTCTTACTTTTATATCTTCATTTAAAGTACTAAATCCAGATATATTTTCTATGTCTTTAATTAAAAATACTTGTAAATAATCGTTTAGCGCCTTTAAAGAAATGTATTCACTTCTATCACTAAAGTAATAATATAAGTTCTTTATATATTTTAGATAACATTTATTAATTTTAACTTCTACATATAATGAATCTGTATCCATCCTAGATGATTGCAATAATTCCTTTAATCTCATATATGCACACTGAGTATCTTTGCTAATATACATATTACTTAGCCTCTCATCTAAAGCTTCTTCAATACTTATCACAGCAGCCCTATTAACAAATAAATCTATATAATAATCACTTCTGCTGTACTTAAATTGATAAAAATCAGTTATTACGCTCATGAACTACACTCCTTATACTTCATCTCTGATTTTTGTTACCATTATATATTATTTTCAATATTCACTACTATTTATACGTGAATTAGTAATTTAAATTTTAGTTATTAATTTACGTATAAATAATAATAGAGTATAGGAATATATTAAATATATTCTTATACTCTATTATTATTTATACTATATTATTTTTATAAAACTCTACGTGCATTTACAAATGCGCCATTGTAATAGCTACTGAATTCTGATATTAGTACTTTTCCTTTACTTGATGCTGCATGTATAATTTTATTATTCCCCATGTATATAGCAACATGAGTTACATTTCCATTCTTTGATCCCTCTGTATCAAAGAATATTAAATCACCTTTTTGAAGCTGATTTTTGCTTACAGATTGACCAAACTTACTTTGGTCTCTAGATACTCTAGGTATACTAACTCCTGCAGATTTTTTAAATAAATATTGAGTAAATCCTGAACAGTCAAACGTATTAGGACCTTCCGCTCCCCATACATATTTTTTATCTAATAAAGTCTTTGCTAAATCTAGGACTTTATCTGCTTTATTGCTAGATGGAAGATTTGAAGACGTTTTATCTCCTAAATATTGACTAGACATATATCCTACGCTTCTATTATAGCTTATCTTTGCCCATCCATTTGATTCTGATATAAACCCTACTTCTGCTCCCTTAGATAAGGTAGTTATTTTTGAATAACTTGTACTTGGTCCTGTTCTAAAGTTTACAGATCCTCCAGTTACTACCTTTGTTGATCTTATAATATTATTCATATCTTGTACTGGTGGGTTAAGTGTTGGTGTTCCACTCTTATTTGATAAATACTGACTAGACATATATCCTATACTTCCATTATAACTTATCTTTGTCCATCCATTTGACTCTGATATAAATCCTACTTCTGCTCCCTTAGATAAGGTATCTATTTTTGAATAACTTGTGCTTGGCCCTTTTCTAAAGTTTATAGAACCTCCAGTTACCACCTTTGTTGATTTTATAGTATTGTCTGTATTATTACTTGATGAATCATTATTAGACGAAGCAGAAACATAATTTGCATGTACATATCCAACATTACCATTATACTTAATGTTTGTCCATTCTCCACTCTTACCTATATACTCAACTTTATTTCCTTTATTCAATTTACATATTGATGAATGACTTGTACTTGGACCTGTTCTAAAGTTTACTGAATTCGCTGTTATTGTTCTATATTCTATATTTATTTGTTGTATATTATCTTCATCTGCGTGTACCATAGTTACTGACATAGGCAGTACTATAGATGTGGCTATTAAACCAGCTGCTAATCTTCCTTTATTAATATTCATAATGTTTTATCACAGACACTATAGTCTGTAATTTACTCATCTCCTCTCTCTTTTAATAATGTTTTTTTCTTACTTTCAAGCTATACTAAACGTATACCGATTAAATCACTATATCGTTGTATCTTGGAAATAATTGTACATTATTATTTAACAATACCTAAAATATATATAAAGCTCTCATTAATACATAGGCTTTATAAATCAATTTAATTCTATCTATAATATATTTAATTTTTAATTAAAATCTTATTTTTGTTCTATTAATTTATGTAAGTATTTTTTAACTTAATGAAAGATAGAATATTCATTATACCTTTTTTGTTATACTAATATTATTACAAATTTGTCACTTTTTGTCTATATAAATAATCTATTTGTAATTTTTTACATATTTTGCAATGCAAAATAAGAGGATTCACCAATAAGTAAATCCTCTTATCCTTTATATATTTTTAATATCCAGTAGATCCGAATCCACCTTCGCCTCTATCTGTGTCATTTAATTCATTCACTTCTAATATATTTATATCATAGATAGGTTTAACTACCATTTGAGCTATTTTCATATTTTTAGTTACTATAAATTCTTCTTTTCCGTGATTTATTAGTATAATACCAATTTCACCTCTGTAACCTTCATCAATCGTACCCGGTGTATTTAAAACTGTTACAGAGTACTTAAGTGCTAAACCACTTCTAGGTCTTATTTGTGCTTCTGTGTTTTTAGGAAGAGCAATGCTTACTCCAGTTTTTATAAGTCTTGATTCTGTAGGAGGAATAATCACTTCCTCTATCGAATATAAATCCATACCAGCATCACCTTTATGAGCAAAATTAGGGATTGTAGCATCTTCATTCATCTTTTTTATCTTAAGTGTATACATTTAATCTCTCCTTTTGTAATTATATATCTCTATTATATACTAAATTATTTTAACTAATATATTTTATTCCAGTAATTTATAGATTTAATTTAAATAATCAAATTAATATTTTAGGAGGAAAGAAATGAATTTATTACCTATACCTTGGATGAAACAAAAACTTGAAGTTATTTATGATTCAAACTTATATGGTAACTTCTATTTAATGTACAATAATCTCAACTTTAAAAATTATACAGATACTACAACTACAATTTTACTTAATCTATTAGATGACTATAATATTGAAGTGGATCAAAATACTCTGCTCTATTTATATTTACCTATGGAAGTAGATTTATTTATTAAAGATTTAATACTTTCCTTTAAATCTTTATTTAAACAAAATATATACATCGTATTAGGAGGATATATGAAAAATTATCCTAGCTATCATGAATTAGATTATGTAGCTGATTTATATATTAAGTATGAAGAACTTAGCGGTCTAGTAGATTTTGCATACTTAATAGATGACTCTAAATGTTATGAAATTTTCACATCTTTGTCAGATACACAAAGAATTTATATAAATCCAATTTCATCTTGCACTATATCTGGACCTACGCTAAATTATCATATAAAAAATATTAATCCTAATAATACTAATCACATTTCATTTGTAAACTTAATGGACGATACTATGGCAAGCAACTATGTTGATTGCTACTTAAAGGGTTTAACTAATAATAACAATAATTTTAACTATAATTTCTAGACTGCCTTGCAGTCTTTTCTTTTTTTATGATAATATATTAAGGTTGTGACTAAATATTTAAGCACTTTGAAAGGAGGTTCCTTATGAAACTTATATTAGCCGAAAAACCATCTGTTGCTAAAACTATCGCATCCTTCTTAGGTGCTAAAACCAGAGGTGATGGGTATTTTGAAGGTAGTGGATATATAATTACTTATGCAGTTGGTCATTTAGTCGGTTTGTACGATATGAAAGATTATGATAAAGATAGATATTCAGGTTCCTGGAGAATGGATAATTTCCCCTTTATACCTACTGATAAATTTAAATTTAAAGTAGATAGTTCTAAGAAAAAACAATTTGATATAGTAAAAAATCTGCTACATAGAGATGATATTGAATATGTTATAAACGCTACTGATAATGATAGAGAGGGAGAATTAATTTCATTTCTTATATTCTTATTAGCTAAAAATAAAAAACCTGTAAAAAGAATTTTAGTTAATGAATGGACTCCTGAGGATATTACAAGAGGTATTAACAATTTAAAAGATGATTCTGAGATGAGAAACTTACAAGCTGCTGGTTATACAAGACTTCTAACTGACTGGCTTATAGGTATAAATTTCACTTCCGTTGCCACTTTAAAATATGGTAATGGTAAATTGCTTAACATTGGTCGTGTAATTTTACCTACTGTAAAATTAGTTTATGATAGAGATATGGAAATATTAAATTTCGTACCTAAAACTTACTATGAAATAGAAGGTAGCTTTAAATGTGATAATGGACAATACAAAGGGAAATACACAAAGGGAAAAGAAAGTAAATTCGATACTATCGAAGAAGTTAATGAGGTTATAAATAGCATAACTTCTACTATTGGTAAAATATCAGATAAGAAAGTCAGCATGTCTAAAGAGTATGCTCCTAAACTTTTCAGTTTAACTTCTTTGCAAGGATATATAACTTCTAAATACTCAAATTTCACTTCAGATAAGGTTTTAAGCGTATGCCAATCCCTTTATGAAGGAAAAGGTAAAGGTGGATATATTACATACCCTAGAACTGATTCTATTTATTTGGAAGAAAGTTTAACATCTAAAGTTTCTCAAGCTTTAGATAAGCTAAAATTAGGACTACCTTATGAAAATCAAATTAAATTTTCTAAAACGAAAAGAGTTTTTGATTCATCTAAAGTTGATAGCCATAGTGCCATTATACCTACTTATATAATTCCTAGTAACTTGAGTAGTGATGAACTTATTGTATATAATGCTATAAAAGATAGATTCATAGCTAACTTCATGCCTCCTGCAGAGTATGAAAATACTGAAATAAAAACTGATGTTGATAAATATATGTTTTTAACTAAAGGTAAAGTCCTTAAATCTAAAGGTTATCTTGAAGTTTATAATAAAGAAGAAAAAGATGACTTATTACCTATGGTTAATAATAATGATATTGTAGATGTGTTAGAAATAAATCCTTTAACTAAGCAAACTACGCCTCCAAAACCATATACAGAGGATACTTTACTTAAGGCTATGAAAAATTGTGGTAAAAGTGTTTCTGATGATGATACCACTGTTTTATCAGGGTACTCTATAGGTACTTCTGCAACTCGTGCTGATGTAATGAAAAAAATACTTCAAGTTGGATACGTTGGTAAAAAAGGTAAATCTTATTTTATATCAGATCTAGGAAAAAACTTAGTTGAAGTATTCCCTGTTAAAGACTTATTTGATGTTGATTATACAGGTAAGCTAGAAAAAAGTTTAAGCGATATTCAAAAAGGTACCTTCACTAGAAAAGAATACTTAACCAACATAATGAGCTTTATTTATGAGAATGTTCAATTGATAAAAAAAGATTCACCTAAAAATATTAGTACAGAGAGCTATGTATATAATGCTAAAACAAAAAAATATACAAAACAATCTACTAAAACTTCAGGTAAAATTAATTCTACTAAAAATATTTCTCCTGAAAATAGTACTACTTCCTCTAATAATAAAGAGGAAAGTCTTGGACAATGTCCTATATGTCAAGGAAATGTAGTTGAAATAGCAAAAGGATATATTTGTAACAATTATAAAGAGTGTAAATTTGGAATTTGGAAAAATGATAAATTCTTAGAATATTATAAGAAAAAACCTAATAAAACAATGGTTAAGGGTATATTAAAAAATGGCCAAGCTAAAGTTAAGGCTTTGACTTCAAAACAAGGCAATAAATTTGATGCTATTCTTAAATATAATAAAAAAGAAAATGGTTATTTTGAGTGGGATATAGAAATAGAAAAATAAATATTAATAAAGGTTGCTAATCAAAATTAGCAACCTTTATTCTTTTTCATTTAAAGTTTCATCTATTTTACATCTTGCCATCTTTATAAAATCCGAAAAATTATAATTTTTAAGTTTACATCCGCACTTAGGACAATACTCTAATTTTTTAGATACTGATGCCCTACAATTTGGCTCTGGGCATCTTGCTTTTTCATTCACTTCTGATACTTTGAGTCCACATCTCGGACATATAGTTCCTGGTCTTGAAGATACATCCTTTCCACATCTTGGACATTTTGTCATGTTAATCCCTCCCCCCACTTCTATTACAAAATCTCAATATATATTATGATACAACTTATATATATGTGATTATATTTATTATTTAAAATAGAACCACATATATTACCATGATAAATAAATACAAAAAAATCTCCTTAATAAGGATTTATATAATTCTTGTTAAGTATTATATAAATCGTTTTAATTAAAGAGATTTTTGTTATATATTAAATTTTATCTCATTTTAGCTTCCTATAGTTTTATATTATCTAGGGTTCTTTATAGATGCTTGTGCCGCTGCAAGTTTTGCTATTGGAACTCTAAATGGTGAACATGATACATAGTCAAGACCCATTTTATAGCAGAATTCTACTGATGATGGTTCTCCTCCATGTTCTCCGCATATTCCTAGTTTTATGTCAGGTTTAGCAGATCTTCCTAGTTTAACACCCATCTCAACTAATTTACCTACTCCTTTTTGATCTAAAACTTCAAATGGGTCTTTTTCTAATAATTCTCTATTTACATATTCTCCTAAGAATTTACCTGCATCATCTCTTGAATATCCAAATGTCATTTGAGTTAAGTCATTAGTTCCAAAACTGAAGAAATCAGCTTCCTCTGCTATTTCATCGGCAGTTAAACATGCACGAGGTATTTCTATCATAGTACCTATTGTATAATCTATATTAACGCCTTCTTCTGCTATTATATTGTCTACTGTTTCTTTAATCATTTCTCTTATAACTTTTAATTCTTTGACTTCTCCTACTAACGGTATCATTATTTCAGGTATTACTTTAACACCTTCTTTAGTAGCCGCTATAGCACCTTGTATAACTGCTTTAGCTTGCATTTCATATATTTCAGGGAAAGTTATTGCAAGTCTACATCCTCTATGCCCAAGCATAGGGTTAAACTCATCTAAATCTACAATTCTTCTTTTTATTTCACTTACTTCTATTCCCATAATATTAGCAAGATGACTTATAGATTCATCATCATGAGGTAAGAATTCATGTAATGGTGGATCTAGTAATCTTATATTCACACATTTTCCATCCATAACTTTAAACATTGATATAAAGTCTTCTCTTTGCATTGGTAATAATTTTTCAAGTGCAACTAATCTTTGTTCTAATGTTTTAGCTAGTATCATTTCTCTTACTGCTGGTATTCTGTCTTCTTCAAAGAACATATGCTCAGTTCTGCATAATCCAATTCCTTCTGCACCAAATTTAATTGCCATAGCTGCATCTCTTGGATTATCAGCATTTGTTCTTACTCTTATGTTTCTATACTCATCTACCCAACTCATTAATTTTTCAAAATTTCCAGTTAAGGCTACATCTGTTTTTTTAATTTCGCCTAAGTAAACACATCCAGTCGAACCATCTAGTGAAATGTATTCGCCTTCTTTTATAATAGCATCTTGTGTTCTAACTTCTTTGTTATATTCATCAACCTTTATTTCTGAACATCCGGCTACACAACATTTCCCCATACCACGAGCTACAACAGCAGCATGAGATGTCATTCCTCCTCTAGCTGTAAGTATACCTTGAGAACAAACCATTCCTTCAATATCCTCTGGAGATGTTTCAAGTCTTACAAGTATTGCTTCTTCTCCTCTATTTTTAGCTTCTACAACATCATGCGCATTAAAATATACCTTACCACTTGATGCACCAGGTGAAGCTGGTAATCCTTTAGCTATAACTGTTGCATTTTTTAAAGCTTTGCTTTCAAAACTTGGATGCAGTAATTGGTCTAATTGTTTAGGTTCAACTCTCATAATAGCTTCTTTTTTATCTATTATGCTGTCTTCTACTAAGTCAACCGCTATATTTATAGCTGCCATAGCTGTTCTTTTTCCATTTCTAGTTTGTAATATATATAATTTTTCTCTTTCTATAGTAAACTCTATATCTTGCATATCCTTATAATGATTTTCAAGTATAGAAGTAATTTCCACAAATTCATCATACGCCTTTGGCATAACATCTTTAAGTGAAGATATATCTTGAGGAGTTCTTATTCCTGCAACTACATCTTCTCCTTGAGCATTAATTAAAAATTCACCAAATAGTTTATTTTCTCCTGTAGATGGGTTTCTAGTAAATGCTACTCCTGTACCACTAGTTTCTCCCATATTTCCAAATACCATTGATTGAATATTTACTGCAGTTCCTAATTTATGAGGTATATCATTTAATTTACGATATACAGCTGCACGAGGATTGTTCCATGATTTAAATACTGCTTCTATCGCAAGCATTAATTGTTCTTTTGGTTCTTCTGGAAAATCACATCTTATTTCTTTTTTATATATTGCTTTATATTTTTTTACTATTTCTTTTAAATCATCTGCATTTAAATCCGTATCAAATTTATATCCTTTAGACTCTTTTGCATTGTCTAATACATTTTCAAATTTATATTTAGGTATTCCCATAGCTACATCAGAAAACATTTGAATAAATCTTCTATAACTATCATACGCAAACCTCTCATTTTGGGTAGCATTAGCTAATGCTAATACACTTGTATCATTAAGTCCTAAATTAAGTATAGTATCCATCATTCCTGGCATAGAAAATACTGCACCTGATCTAACTGATAATAAAAGCGGATTTTCACTACATCCTATCTTTTTATTTAAATTCTTTTCTAAACTTTTTAAATGTTCTTCTATTTCTTTAATTATTTCTGCTCTTATTTCTTCATTGTTATCATAATAATCATTACATGCGCTTGTAGTAATTGTAAATCCCGGAGGAACAGGAAGTCCTATTTTAGTCATTTCTGCTAAATTTGCACCTTTGCCTCCAAGTAAAGATTTCATATCTTTGTTACCTTCATTAAAACCATAAACATATTTAGCTTCCATCATTTAAAACACCCCATTAATTTATTTTTATATATTATTTATCACTATCTTTGTATACTTTAAGTCCATTTTCTTTCATAATATCAAGAATTATACCTGCAGTTTCTTCTATTGCCTTGCTAGATACATCTATTACTGGGCACCCAATTCTTTTCATAATGTTTTCTGAGTAATCCAATTCTTGAAGTATTCTCTCTAAGTTAGCATAACTTGCATTGCTAGATAACCCTAATGCTTTAAGTCTTTCTTGTCTTATTCTATTAAGCTTCTCAGGAGTATTAGTAAGACCTATAATTTTTTTCGGATTTATTTCAAATACCTCTTTAGGTATAGGTATCTCTGGTACTAATGGTACATTTGCTACCTTAATATTTTTATTCGCTAAATACATACTTAAAGGAGTTTTAGAAGTCCTCGATATTCCGACTAAAACTATGTCTGACTTCAAGATACCTCTAGGGTCTTTACCATCATCATATTTTACAGCAAATTCTATAGCTTCAACTCTTTTAAAGTAACTTTCATCCATTTTTCTTATTATTCCAGGCTCTCTTTTAGGCTTTATATTTGTCTTATTTGCTATTTCTCTTAAAAGAGGTGTCATTAAGTCTATATGACTTAGCCCTTGTTCTTCACAGAATCTTTTAGTTGTATTTAATAGCGTTTCATCCACTAAAGTGTATACTATTATGGCATTTTCATTTTTACCACTATTTAATATCTCCTCTAAAAATTTCTGATCTATAACATAAGGAAATCTTCTTATTTCATAATTCTCATCTATTTTAAATTGAGATATAGCTGCTCTTGTTACGTGTTGAGCTGTTTCACCTACTGAGTCTGATATTACATATATAATTAAATTTTCCATGTATTCCTCCTTAATTGTCAGCTAGCTCTAAAAATAACTTTGTTATATTAGTTTTGGACATTCTACCTATAACCTTTACTTTATTGTTGTCATGGTCATCATGTTCAATTACAGGTATAGAATCAACTTCATGCTCTATTATTTTCTTAGCTGCCAATATAATGTCATCATTTTTATTAATAGTTACTACGTTAGGCATTCTAGTCATTATCATGCCTATAGGCATTTTATTTATATCATTTGACCCTATAGTCGCTTTCAATAAATCTTTTCTAGAAACAATACCACATAAATTTTCATTATCATCTATGATAAATATACTTCCTACGTCAGATAAAAACATAGTAACTATAACATCATATATACTAAGGCTCTTTTTGACTAATACAGGCATACTCATGATATCTTCAACTTTTTTATCTTTTATTTTATTGTTAATTAAGTTAATTCCGCTAACTCCAGAGTAAAAATACCCAACTTTAGGTCTTGCATCTAATATCCCTGTCATAGTTAATATAGCTAAATCAGATCTTAATGTCGCACGCGTTACGTTTAAATTAGCAGCAATACTTTCACTTGTTATAGGCTCATTAGCTTTTACTATTTCTATTATTTTTAATTGTCTTTGATTAAGTTGAATAATAGTCACCTTCTCTCATTTGTGCTATACTTTTTATTATCAATTCTTTATATAGTATATTATACATCTATATATATGCACCTGTAAACATTTAATTATATAAATGATATACTTTTTCCAAAATCAATGTATATTATTAAGACATTTAGTATGTATCAATGGGGTTTATGTCTTAAATAATGTAGCTAAATTATTTATACTAAATTCTATTATAATACAATATTACCTTTAGTAACTCATTTTAAAGTTAATTTCTTAATATATTTATATCTTATCCACTTATATTAATTTTAAATATATCTTTATACTTTGATTTTTAAAATTATATCAAGAAAAGTTTTATTTTAAAATAATAATAAGGCTAAAGGTTAATCTCCTTTAGCCCATATCTTTTACTTATACACTATCTTAGATAAATCACATATACTTAACATTGTGTCATATATTTGTTTAAGTAATCCTAGTCTATTGTTCTTTATAGCTTCATCTTTATCCATTACCATAACACTATCAAACATAGCATCTATATATGGTCTTAGTGATGCAAAACAATCTAGAGACTCACTATACTTCTTTGAATTTAATAATTCTTTTACTTTTTTTTGAGTATTATTAAATTCATTGTATAGTTTGATTTCTGCTTCTTCTTTTAATAATTGTTGATCTACAGTACTACAAACAGATTTTTGAGCTAATGTAGAAACTCTATTAAATGCAGTTAACATTTCTACTAATTCATCTTTTTGTAACCAGTTGTTAAGCTCTAATGCTCTTTCATGCATATCAGATATATCGTCTATATACGAACTTAATACAGCATCTATTACATCATATCTTATTCCTAATTCCCTGAATAAGTTCTTTATTCTTTCCTTGAAGAATTCCATCATTTGAGACACAACTTCTTCTTTATTAAACTCTAGATTAGTATAATTTTCTAATGATAATTTCACTAATTCTTTTAAGCTTACATCTAATTTTCTATCCATTATTATATTTATTACACCTAAAGCTTGGCGTCTTAATGCATAAGGGTCTTGAGAACCTGTTGGTTGTATCCCTATGGCAAAGAATCCTGCTATAGAGTCTAGCTTATCAGATATAGATAAAGCTACTCCAGAGTTCGTTTGAGGAAGTATATCTCCTGCAAATCTTGGTAAGTAATGTTCAAATATAGCTTCACTTACTACTTCATTTTCTCCGCCAACTTTTGCATATTCTCTACCCATTATTCCTTGAAGCTCTGTAAACTCAAATACCATTCCTGTAACTAAGTCAGCTTTACATAATTTAGCAGCCCTTTTTGTATCTTCGCTTTCATTATTTAAGTCTAATAATTCTAGTATTTTAGTACTTAGTTCTTCCATTCTTAAAGTTTTATCGTAAACTGTTCCAAGTTTAGCTTGGAATACAACACTCTTTAACTTTTCTATGTAAGTTTCTAAGCTTTTCTTAGTATCTTCTTTGTAGAAAAATAAAGCATCTGCAAGTCTTGCTTCCAATACTTTTTCATTACCTTTTTTAACATTATCTATTCTATAATCATTACCATTTCTAACAGCTATGAAGTTTGGTAATAATTGTCCATCTTTTAATACTGGGAAGTATCTTTGATGTTGCTGCATAGGTGTTGTTACAACTTCTTTTGGAAGCTTTGCATAGTCTGCATCAAATTCTCCATAAAACGCTGTTGGATACTCTACTAAATGAGTTACTTCTTCTAGTAAGTCTTCATCAAATTCTATTTCTCCACCTAATGAATTTGCAACTTCTATACATTGTTTCTTTATAAGTTCTTTTCTTTTTTCTTGGTCTAATATTACATAGTTTTCTTCTAGCTTTGCAAAGTAATCTTCTAGAGAAGTTACTTCAAACTCACTTTGACCTAAGAATCTATGACCTTTAGTTATGTTAGAAGATTTTATTCCTTCTAAATCTATTTCTAGTATATTATCATTTAATAATGTCACCATCCATCTTATTGGTCTAGCGAATCTCATGTTCTTTCCACCCCAACGCATAGCTTTAGGGAATACAACCATTTTAACCACTTCTGGTAATACTTCTTTTAATACTTCACTAGTTTCTTTTCCTGCTTGTTTTATAGTTCCAAATATATATTCATCTTTACCAACAACTTTAAATACTACATCTTCTTCTTTAAGACCTTTACTTTTCATAAATCCTAGTGCAGGCTTAGTAAAGTTTCCATTTTCATCAAGTGCTATTTTCTTAGCTGGGCCTTTTACTTCTTCTTCTAAATCACTTTGTTTTTCACTTATACCTTCAACTACGAAAGTTAATCTTCTTGGAGTTCCAAAACTTTGTATATTATCAAAGCTTATTCTTTTCTCATTAAATAACTTAGTTAAATTATTCTTAATTTGGTCTAATGTAGACGATACAAATCTTGCTGGTAATTCTTCAACACCAACCTCAAATAAAAGGTAATTATTCATTATTTGTCACCTTCCTTTAAAAGTGGGAATCCCATTTCTTCCCTTTGTTTTACGTATGCTCCTGCAACATTTCTTGCCATAGTTCTAACTCTACCTATGAACGATGCTCTTTGACTTACACCTATAGCTCCTCTTGCATCTAATGTATTAAATGTATGAGAACACTTTAGTACATAATCATAAGATGGAACTACTAGCCCTCTTTCCATAAGCTTTAAAGCTTCTTTTTCATATAAATCAAATAAATTGAATAACATATCTGCATCACATTCTTCAAATGCATATACAGAATTTTCATATTCAGATTTTTTGAATATATCTCCATAAGTTATTTCATCATTCCACTTTAAATCATAAACACTATCAACTTCTTGAATGTACATAGCTAATCTTTCTAATCCATATGTAATTTCTCCTGTTTCAAGTTCGCACTCTATTCCTCCAACTTGTTGGAAGTATGTAAATTGAGTTATTTCCATACCATCTAACCAAACTTCCCATCCAAGTCCCCAAGCTCCAACTGCTGTTGCTTCCCAGTTATCTTCAACAAATCTTATATCATGTTCGTTAGGGTCTATACCTATAGTCTTTAAACTCCCTAGATATAATTCTTGTATATTATCTGGAGATGGTTTTAATATAACTTGGAATTGATGGTGTTGATATAATCTGTTTGGGTTTTCACCATATCTACCATCTGCTGGTCTTCTGGATGGTTCTACATAGCAAACCTTCCAAGGCTCTGGTCCTAATGATCTTAAGAATGTATTAGGATTCATTGTTCCTGCACCCTTTTCTAAATCGTAAGGTTGCATCATAATACATCCTTGCTTAGCCCAGTAATTTTGCAATGTAAGTATCATATTTTGAAAATTCATAAGAATACCTCCTATAAGTTTACGACGTCGTCCATCGTTTATTGTTTGAAACTATAGTTTCCTTTAATATAACAAAGCCTCTCGTTTATACGAAAGGCCTTTTAATAGTTCGTTTCTAGCTTTTAGAATATCAAATTCTACAATTTTTGTCAATGTCAATACTGAATACTATGATTATATTGTTATTTTTTATCTAAGTCTATTTTTTCATCTTCTTCAATAAGTTCATCTGTTATGTCTTTATCATCTTTTTTATAGTCTACTACAACATCTTTTACTTCTTTCGCTGTATTAGTCAACATTTGTTTTAACATATTAAGTTTTTCTTCGGTTAATTCACCTAAATTAACAATCGATCCATCATCTTCATTTTGTATCATTATGTTATACTTTCCTAAAACTGCTGCTGATAATCCTACCAGTGTAACTAAAGGCCCTAAAGCTAATCCTACAACTCCAACTGTTAAAGGTATGTTCATCACTATTTTTCCATTTTTTTCAACTATAACTCTTATTACACTGCTTTTTTTAAGAAGTTCTTTTACCTGAAGTTTTAATTCTTTAAGATCTTCATTATCTTTAGAAAAAACTTCTTCCATTGTTTTTTTAGCTTGCTTTGTTTTACCGCCAGAACCTTTTTGAAGTTCTAATAATATAACAGCTTCTATAACATCTCCATCACACTCTAAAAGAGCTTGCTTGGCTTCTGCATACGTTGTACTTGAAACTCTTTCTATTACAGCATCTAACTTTTCAATCGTTATATTGCTATTCACCCTTATCAACTCCCTTATTATTTTGTATGCTTTGTAATAAGCTTAATGATTTTAAATTAACATTGTCAACATAAACATTTAAATACTTTCTTAAAGCTTTTTCTAGTTCATAGGTTATATATTTTGATACCTTCGCTTTACTACACTGTAATATATCATTACTTAATATATATTCCATTAACTTCAAAGTTGTTATATCAAGCTTTAAATTATTTTCACTATTTTCACTACATATATTACATAATACCCCACCTTCATATATATCGAATGTAGGATTAATTAAATTTTGAGTTCCACAACCACAACATCTATTAACTACAGGCCTAAATCCTATGTAATCTAGAAATTTCAATTCAAAAGCATGAGTTATAAATTTCTTATCTACATTTTTCTGTGTATATAAATATAATGTCTGAGCAAGTAGTATAAATAACCTGTTGTTAGTCTGATTTTCAAGAGTAGAACCTTCTACTAATTTTGTAACATATGTTGCATATGAAAAAGCTTCTATATCATATGATATATCATAAAAACTTTTTATTATATCACTTTGACTTACTCTATACATACCACCTTGTTTTTTCAAAGTATAGTTTGAATAAGAAAATAGCTGTGAAGATGAAAGTAAAGAGCTTTTATTTCTTTTTGCTCCCTTCGCCAATGCAGCTACTTTCCCAAGCTTCCTTGTAAACAAAGTTAATATTACATCATTTTCTTCATACCTTACTGCTTTAAGTACTATCCCCTGGGTGTTCAAAATTATCATAGTCAGTATCTGTCTCCCTCATATCTTCGTTTTCTGGATTCAAGTTTTTACAATTTTGTAAATACAGATAGGCTTCTATACTACCCGTCTTTTTAAAAACTTCCCAACATAAATTGTTCATTTTTAAAAAACCCCCTTCTTACGGTTCTATTTATATTTTTAGTAAGAAGAGGGTAAATAATACATGAAGTTATTAAACAATTTTTGACAATAAAATAGTTGTTATTATAAGATATACAGCTATTCCAGTTATATCAAGCAATGTAGCTATAACTGGAGCAGAAATTATAGATGGATCCACATCTAATTTTTTGAATAAGACTGGCATAAACGCACCTATCATTGCACCTACTATCATATTTATAAACAATGATATTGATACTACTAGCACAATATTAATGTCTTTTATAAATATAAATGTTATAACTGCTATCATTAAACTACATATTATTCCTGTAATAAAGCCTACAATACCCTCTCTTATCACATTACTAAATTCTAAATTTTTATTAGATAGTGCCATCACCGTTAACGCTGATGATTGTGTACCTATATTGCCACCCATACCCATTGCCACTGGTATAAAAAATACTAGGGGTGCATAAGTTGGATTCATTATAAAGTCTAAGTTTGAAAATATTAATGTTGATAATAAGCCTCCTATTAAAGTTATTATCAACCAAGGAATTCTAGCTCTAACAGATGATACAATTTGTTCTTTTGGTGTAGGATTAACCTTTTCTACAAAGTCTCTTTCCTGCTCTGAAGTACCTGCAAACTTATACATATCTTCAGTTGCTTCTTCTTCCATTACATCTATTATATCATCTACAGTTATTATTCCCTTTAGCCTTTGTTGTCTGTCTATAACTGGTATTGCTATTAAATTATATTTAGAAACTAGCCTTACAGCTTCTTCTCTATCTTCATCTACATATACATAAATTATATTTTCACTCATCATATCTTCTACTATATTGGCATCTCTAGCCGTTATAAGTTCTCTTAAAGATAAAACTCCAACTAATCTTTCTTCATTATCAACCACATATATATAATATATAGTTTCTGCATCTTGAGCATGTTCTCTCATATGCTTAATAGCCTGCTTAGCGGTCATGTCTTTATTTATCTCTATATATCCAGTGGTCATTATCCCACCGGTAGATTCTTCTTCGTAAATTAATAGTTCCTTTACGTCCTCAGCATCTTCCTGGCTTAAAAGTTCCATCACTTCTTCTCGTTCATCCTCTTCTAACTGACTTAATATATCCGCCATATCATCAAGAGACATTAACTCCAATATATTTTTTCTATGATCTATATCTATTTTTGATAGTATTTTACTAAAAAAATCAACATCACTTTCTTCTAATATCGATGCTGCCATGTCTAAAGGAAGAACTTCAAATAATTTTATTTTCATATTTTCTTCTAAGTGCTCCATAATATCAAAAATATCTATTATATGATATTCCTCAAGTAATTCTCTTAGTTCTAATATTTTATTATTTTCAATTAATATCTTAACTTCACTTAATAAATCCTTGGAAGCCTCTTGTTTCCTGTCCATATAATCCACCTTTATTTTTCAGTATATCCAAAGTTACTTACAGAACTTTGAAGATTTCTCCAATTCTCCTTAACTTTAACCCACACTTGAAGATTTATTTTAGAACCTAAAAGCAATTCCATATCTTCTCTTGCTGATTTCCCTATTCCTTTTAGTTTTCTACCATTTTTACCTATTATTATACCTTTGTGTGAATCTCTTTCACAGTATATAACAGCAGATACATCAACTATTTCTTTATCTTTTCTTGATTTCATTTTTTCTATCTCTACAGCTACTCCATGAGGTATTTCATCATGAACATAGTGAAGTACTTTTTCTCTTATTAATTCTGCTACTAATACTCTTTCTGGTTGGTCAGTTATCATATAATCTGGGAAGTACTTAGGACCTTCTTCTAAATGATTTTGGATTACTTTTAGTAATTCTTTAACATTTCTTCCCTTTAATGCTGATATAGGTACTATTTGTTTAAATACACCTTCTGCATGATACATTTTCATCATATTAAATAAATCTTCTTCTTCTATCTGATCCATTTTGTTTATAACTAAAACCACTGGAGTTTTGATTTTTCTTAAATCTTCTATTATCATTCTATCCCCAGGTCCTATTTTTTTAGAATCATCTACCACAAATAATACTACGTCTACATTCTTAAATGCATCTGTAGCTGATTTTACCATAAACTCACCTAATTTATTTTTAGGTTTATGTATCCCTGGTGTATCTAAGAATACTATTTGCCCATCTTCATCTGTATATACTGCTTGTATTGTGTTTCTTGTAGTTTGAGGCTTATCACTCATTATTGCTATTTTTTCTCCAACTACATTATTCATAAGAGTAGATTTACCTACATTTGGTCTTCCTACTATACTAACAAATCCTGATTTAAACATATTGTCATTTCTCCTATCATTCTCTTTTGTATTATTTAACTTCTCTAAAGTCACTTCCTGTGAAATAATTTGGGATTAAATCTTTTATTTTACATTCGTAGATTTCACCTTCAGAATATCCTGTTATTATTCTTATTTCAGTTCCAAACTCTATTATTACTTGCCTACATATTCCACATGGGTATGTTGGTTCATTTTTTTCTGAATTATCACTTGCTATTGCTATTGCCTCTATATTGCTACAACCTTCTGATATAGCTTTAAAGATAGCTGTCCTTTCAGCACAATTAGTTCCTCCGAAAGATGCACACTCAATATTACATCCTGTATAAACCTTATTATCTTTTGTTAAAAGTGCTGCTCCCACTCTAAAACTTGAATAAGGAGAATGAGAATATTCCCTTGCATCTTCTGCTATTTTTAATAGTTCTTGATTGTTCATAATATGTGCCTCCTAGATTTTATTTCTATAAATTTATATTATAAAAAATGTACGATAAATATTCTTATTTTCATATAATTTATTATTAATAATTCTGTTTAGTACATTCCATTATAACATAAAAAAAGAAGTCTTGCAGACTTCTTTTTTTATAGGTGCTGCCAATAAAACTCACATCCCTTCCTGTTTTTATCTTAGGTTGAAACTTTCCATTTGGTAAACTACTAATCCTATTAACACCCCTAATAAAGCCCCCGCTACAGTTTCCCAAAATGTATGTATTTTACCTTCTATCCTACTTTGTGCTACTAGTACAGCCATTAAATATGCTAATGTTGATGGAACAAGCCCTGATGCAATAAGCGTTATACCTGTAGCCATCGCAAATGATAAAGCTGCATGACCACTAGGCATACCTCCTTTTAGTGGCGTCCCTGTTGAAGTTAATGTCTTCACTACAACCACTGCTATAAGAACCAATACTATACAAATCAAAGTTACATGAAGTTCAGATTGTCTGATAGTATATATTAAAGAATCAGATATATCGGTTAATTTATCATAAAATATTATATATCCAACTACAAGTGAATTCAGTGCTGCAATTAAAACCCCTCCTGCAGCAACATCTTTTGCTATTTTAGCAAGAGGATGATAGGTATCAGTTACCATATCTATAGTTTTTTCTATAGCTGTATTAAACATCTCTGATATTACAACTAAAGATATAGCAAATATAAGTAATATCATTTCAACTTTACTTAAGTCAAAAAACAAACTTGCTACAAGCACTATTACCGCTAATAAGTAATGTATTTTCATATTTCTTTCTGATTTAAAAGTATATAATATACCTTCTATTGCAGCATTAAATGCTTGAACTAGCCCCTGACGTTTCTTCTTTTCTTTCATAAAACTTACTCCCTTGTTATGTTTAGCTTGTTTAATATATATTCTTCTTTTTGTCTCATTTCTTTTGTATTTTCTTCAGTATCATGGTCATATCCTAAAAGATGGAATGTACTATGGCAAATTAAAAAACATACTTCTCTTTCAAAACTATGATTATATTCTATACTTTGTTCAAATGCTCTTTCTAAAGAGACTACTATATCTCCTAGAGTTTCTTCTTCTAGTTCAATATCGAACTCATCACTTAGCATAGGGAATGATAATACATCTGTAGGTCTATCTACTCCTCTATATTCTCTATTTAGCTCATGTATTTCCTTATTATCTACAAAAGATAAACTTACCTCATAATCATCTTCATATCCTTCGTAATCTAAACACTCTACTATTATATCCTTTATCTTTTCTATTAATTCTTCACTTACATTCATTTTATCTTGTCTGTTGTCTACTATAAGTTCCATACTGCACACTTCTTCCTTTGTAAAATTTAAAAATCTAATTGTTCAATTTAAATAACTGTTAATATGTTTTATTGATTTTCTTCTGAGTCTTTTTTATCAGAATCATTTTCATTATTTTGAAATTCATTTCTTATATCATTTATAGGCCTTTTCTCCGGATTTTGAGGAACTGGTTCTTCTCCATCTTTGGGATTATTCTGGTCTTTTATCAATTGCTCTGCTTCTGCTTTACTAAGAGAGTCTACTTGAGCTATATTTTCAGATGTTTGTACTATTATTACATATTCTAACATATTTTTATTAACTTTATAATCATGCGATACATCTATAATTCTCGCTGAAGCTGGTATTATATATTCCAACTCTTTTAAGGACTTTTCCGATAATTCCTTTTTAAGTTTTTCTTTATCTTTTTTTATTTCAACATTTTTAGTTTCACTAAAAGTGCTTGCTTTTATTCTTACTGGAAAAGTATAATTTCCTATAGATAACTTGTACTCTTTGTTATCTATAGCGTAATCTTTATATTTTATCTTTCTCCTTATAGTATACTTTTTATCATAGAAATTTATGGTATATACTTTTTTATTATTACCAGTTTGTTCCTTTATGACATCTTCATAACTAGCACTCTTTGATACTTCATAAAAAGTAGTTGCCCATACCTCTGGTACTGATTTTGTGTTAGCGCCACTTATTAAAACATCACCTTTTTGAACAATTTCACCAGGATTTATAACCTGATTTCCACTTCTTGGTATTACACTTTCTATTATACCATTTTTCTCTGCAATTATATTACAATAATTTGATTCTTCAGTTGATTTTAGAGTTTCTGCTTTTTTAGTTACTGTTACAAATATATTTGTACCTTTTACATTTATAGATAAATATGCCATTTCATCAAATTTTAGCATTAATTGATCTCTAATTTCTTTTCTATCTATATTTTTCTTATATACTCCTGGTTTAAGACCTGCATTATATAGTTCTTTCTTTATTTCTTCCTTTTTTATACCTTCAGGTACTTGAATATATATGTCCGTTACAAATTGAGAGGTCATCATTAATAGTATTAAAGAAACCACAGCACAAATCCACATACCCTTTAATTTATATATCCTTTTTAAAATAAATGGTATACCAGTTTTTTGTTTAACCTTAACTTCAAAATTACTTCCCCTATACGCTTGCTTGAAAGATTTCATATCTTCTCTTTCAATATAAAGCTCTATTTTAGTATTACTTATTCTATTAACATTATAAACCCTTATGTTGTTTCTTATAAGATGATTTAGAAATCTTTCGATTCCTATACCTTCTACGCTTATAATATAGTATCCCCTAATATAGCTTATCACTTGTATCTCCTCCTAATCCACATATTCTACAGTATATATAGTTCCTTTTATACCTATCTCCCCATCAGTAATGTATTTTAATGAAAGTTTGTCCCCACATATTTTAATTGATTTTACTTTTGTCTTTATTTTTATTAAATCAGTCTCATAAGTTATTATAGATAAATAATTTTCTATCCCTATAAACGTATTACCTATAATAGTCACTGTAGGTTGATTTACCAGTAAATCAGCTGATATATCCATCATACGCATACCCCCTTAATCTATTTTATGTTGATATCCTACTTAAATTACAAATTTATACTCTTTTAAAATTTATTTAGAATATCCATAAATAATTACCATTTTTTACAATATGCTTTTATTTATATATCTGTGTAAACTTCTATTCATATTTAGAATAAATATATATATAACTATATTTTTTGAGAAAGGATGGTTACATGAAAAATGTATTTGTGAGCTTAGTTCAAAAATGTATATGTGTAGATTTTTTAATTAATGCATTAATACACTCGAATTCTCATCAATATCTAAATCTTTTATATAATATGAAAGATGAGAACTTGAGAAATATAAAGTTCATTTGCTATCTTTATGAATATACTTTCAAAGATTCTCTGATACTTGAAGATATTGATTGTATTAAAATTGATAAGAATTATGAAGATAATTTAAGTACACTGCTTCAACTTAATTTTAAAATTTTATCCAATTTAGAAACCTTAAGAAAATGCAAGCTTGATATTTATTCTTCAAATCTGCTACAAGCACTAATTTACAATTACTTTAACTTTGTATCTTCAATACAATACTTTTGCTCTATAAAACCAAATAAGAGTTCAAATCCTAGTGAAATTATCAATATAGAAAAGGCTTCTAAAATGAAGACTACAAATAATATTCGTTTTTTTGACTTCCCTACCAATGACCTGCTAGATGAAACCTCCGAAGATATGCCTATAAATCAGGTGCACGAAATTTCTATAAATGCAATAAATATTTTCTGTAATTACTCTTTAATTGATAATAAGATTATAGATGAATACTATGAAGTTTTTTTTGAAAACAATCCTGATAGTAAATTTTATCAATACTTTTTTAAGACTTCTGATAAAATTTTCAAAGTAAGAACTTCTTACAAAACAAGAAAAATTTTCTATATATATCAATGCCCTCAGGATAATACAAAAATTTTTCCACCTTTAGATAAAGAAAACTCAAAAAAATTAGTTGATGAATATTTACAAGAAAAATTCGATACTGAGTTTGAAAATCTATTATATGATAAAGACTATTTAAACACTTCAGTTTATGATAATTTGATTGAAAGTTATAAATTTAAATATAATTATAAAGATGACTTAGGAAAAATAAACCTTAATAAAGGTTTTTATATAACTATAAATACATTATCTTTAATCATTCAAGAAATTTCCTTGTTTTAGGTACAATAAAAATACTGAGAATTTATTTCTCAGTATTTTTATTGTATATTTTCAATTTCATTATTTAATACAATACCATCTTTATATATTCATCTATTTATTATCCATATAAAATAATTTAAAGCTAAAGCATATATAAGCCATATTATATACGGAATATTTAAATATGCTGATTTCTTATCTAACTTATCAAACTTTAAAGTCATTATTATTACTACTATCAATAATATTCCTAAAGTTACTAAAGCTGTAAATCTTAGGCCTAAGCCAAAGAATAAAATGCTCCACAAAAAGTTTAATCCTAATTGTAACCAGTAGTAAAGCATTGCATCTTTAACTTTTGTAAGTTCATATCCTTTTTTCATAATTCTATATGCTGATATACCCATCAATATAAAAAGTATTGTCCAAACTATAGGGAATATAAAGGTCGGTGGTGCAAATCCAGGTTTTATTAATTGAGAATAGTAAGTAGTAGTATCAACTCCTGCTATTAATTGAGATATAAAACTACTTGAATACCCCACAACTAATGGTATAAGTACGCTTATTAAAAATTTTATAACTTCTTTTACTGATATAATCAAATTTTTTCCCCTCTTTCTCCTTTTGTATTCTTTACTTAATAAATATGTACAAGACCATTTTATTATGACAAGTTTTTGAACGCAAAAAACCTAGAGATTTCTCTCTAGGTTTTTAATCTATTGTAAGTTATTTTTTACTAACTCATTTATAAGTTTTCCATCAGCTCTACCTTTTACTTTAGGTTTCATAGCCGACATTATTTTTCCCATATCCTTCATAGAAGTCGCTCCTAATTCAGATATAGTAGATTTTACTATTTCGTTCAGCTCTTCTTCGCTTAACTGTTGAGGTAGGTACTCTTTTAAAACTTCGATTTCAGCTTCTGTTTCACTTACTAAGTCTTCTCTTTTAGCATCTTTAAACTGAACTAAAACATCTTTACGTTGCTTTAGTTGTTTAGCTATTATATCAATAATATCTTCGTCTTCAAGTTCAACTCTATTGTCGACCTCAGATTGCTTTATAGAAGCTCTTATCAAAGTTACTACAGATTTTCTCACTGTATCTTTGTTCTTCATAGAAGACTTTAAATCTTCTTGTAACTTTTGTTTAAGGGACATCCCCTTCACCTCTTTATTCTTTTTTACTATTTCTTAGCGTTTTTTCTTCTTGCTGCTTCTGCCTTCTTCTTACGTCTAACGCTTGGCTTATCATAGTGCTCTCTTTTTCTAACTTCAGACATGATGCCAGACATTGCACATGAACGCTTGAATCTTCTTAAAGCGCTGTCTAATGTTTCATTTTCTCTTACTCTTACTTCTGACATTTCTTTTTCCCTCCCTCCGATAGCGCGAATTATGCTGGGACTGTAACTACGATTATATCTGCATAAATGCATTACAACCTCACACTTTGTTTATTATAAACTAATATTAATTTTTTTTCAAGTATTTTGTTTAATAAGAAAGTTATTTTTTGAATTAAATCTATTTTTTCTGTGATTCATAAAGAGGTAGTTTCTTCCCAGCTAGAATATGATAGTGAACGTGCTTCACCTCTTGACCACCATCTTCACCACAATTGTTTATAATTCTAAACCCTGTTTTATCAAATTTTATCTCACTAGCTATTCTATTAATTACATTGTGAATATGTGCAATAATTTTCATTTCTTTTTCAGGTATATCTATTATACTTTCGTAATGTTTTTTAGGTATAACTAATATATGGTGTGGAGCCACAGGATTTATATCATTAAATGCTAAGACTTTATCATCTTCATAAACTTTGCTACATGGAATTTCACCATTTATTATTTTACAAAATATACAACTCATTTGTAACACCTCCTATCCTATGCAGAATCCATTCCACTCATTTTGCTAACAATATAACATTTTTGCCAATCACTTCGCATTGGTTCAGTCATATGCGTTGCTCAAAAATTGCAGTTGGATTTATAGCTTATTTCTACGTCTTATACTAAAATACCTTCTACGTATTCATTTTTCACGTCACTTATCTTAACTTTTAGTATTTGACCTTGAATATCTTTATTACTATATACTACAACTCTTATATAATTAGGAGTTAATCCTTCATACTTGTTATCTACTATATTTTGTTCAAATAGTACTTCTAATTCTTTTCCTATAAACTTACTTGCAAATTTATTGAAGTTTTCTTTACTTAAATTTAAAAGATTTTCACTTCTAAATTGTTTCATTTGAGGATCTATTTGATTTTCCATAGTAGCTGCTGGAGTACCTTTTCTTGGTGAATATTTGAATATATGCATTTGAGAAAGTTCAATGTCCTTTAAGAATTCATAGGTTTTATTGAATTCATCATTAGTTTCTCCAGGAAATCCTACTATTACATCAGTAGTTATTGCTACATTAGGTATATTTTCTCTTAATCTATCTACTATTTCCTTATATTCTTTTGTAGTGTATCTTCTGTTCATTCTATTTAGAGTTTCATCACAGCCACTTTGTAATGATAAGTGATAGTGTGGACATACCTTTTTCATTTTGCATACTTCTCTTACAAACTCATCCGTAAATAAAACAGGTTCAACTGAACTTAATCTTATTCTTTGAACTTCTTCTACTTTATTTATTTCTTTTATTACATTTAATAAATTCATTTGCTCATCTTCTAGGTCTTTTCCATAAGATGCAACATGTATACCTGTTAAAACAAATTCCTTGTATCCATTAGAAACTAATTTTTTAACTTCTTCTAATATACTTTCCATGCTTCTACTTCTTACTTTACCACCTCTTGCATAAGGTATTATACAGTAAGAACAGAATCTATCGCATCCATCTTGTATTTTCATAAATGCTCTTGTTTTTCCATTAGATTGACTAATTTCAATTTCCTCAAAAGCTCTAACTTTCATTATATCGTCAACAGTACTAACTTTCTTACTTGCATCTAGTTTTTTAATTTCTTCAACTATAGTTCTTCTTTCGTTAGTTCCCATTACTAAATTCACTTCTTCTATATCAAGTATTTCCTCTGGAGATACTTGAGAGTAACATCCAACAACTGCTATTATCGCGTCTGGATTTTTCTTTTTCATTCTTCTTATATACTGACGTGATTTTCTATCACTCATATGTGTTACTGTACATGTGTTTATAACATAAACATCTGCAAACTCTTCGCTATCAACTTGAGCATATCCTTCTTTTTCAAACATCTCAAGCATTGCTTCTGTTTCATATTGATTTACTTTACATCCTAATGTGTAAAAAGCTACTTTTTTCATCTTATTCATTTCCTCCTAAGTCGCTTAATTCATATAGAACTATAGATGAAGCGACAACTGATGCAGTCTCTGTTCTTAATATTCTAGGTCCTAAAGATACTGATTGTCCCCCAAGGTTTTCTATTTCTTGTATTTCCATTTCATCAAATCCACCTTCTGGACCTACAAAAATACCTATATTGTTTATATTTGCACCTTTTATAGCTTGTTTAATCGATTTTGTTCTTTCGTTTTCATAAGGCGCTATATTAAAGTCATTTTCTTTCATATCTGCTAAAGCTTCTTTAAAAGTTAAAACTCCTCTTAATTTAGGAATTTGTCCTCTTTTGCTTTGCTTTGCAGCCTCATATATTATTCTTTCCCAACGTTCAATCTTCTTATCTTCTTTTTTATCTTCAACCTTAACTACAGTCCTTTTAGTTTGAACTAATATTATTTCATCCACTCCAACCTCAGTAAGCTTTTGAAGTATCATTTCCATCTTAGGTCCTTTTGGTAAACCTTGATATAATTTAATCTTTAAATCTGATTCTCTTTTTATATCAACTTTTTCTAATATATCTAAAGTTACAACACTTTTATCTATATCAGTTATTTCGCATATATATTCATTATTGTTATTATCACATACTTCTAATTCTTCTCCGATTTTACATCTTAAAACCTTAGATATGTGTTTAACGTCTTCACCTTCTATAATACATGTTTTATTTTCTACATTTATATTTTTATTTTCTACAAAAAATCTATCCATAATTTCACCTACTTACGCTTAGATACTATTGCATTCCACTCGCCTAAAGATTGTACGTCTATTATCTCTAGTCCATTTTCTTCCAGTGATGCTTTAACTTCATCTACTTTAGCATGTATTATACCAGAAGATATAAATACTGCATCATCTTTCATAAAGTCTTTGATATCCTTAGCTAATATTTTTATTATATCTGCTATTATGTTTGCTACTACTATATCAGCTTTATCTGTTACCATATCCATTAAATTTCCGTGCTTTGCAATAACTTTTTTTTCTACATTATTTAATTCTATATTTTCTTTAGATACTCTTACCGCAACTTCATCTAAATCAACTGCTAATACATCATTAGAACCAAGTTTTGCTGCAGCTATTGCAAGTATCCCACTTCCACAACCTATATCAAATACTTTCGAATCTTCTTTAACGTATTTTTCAAGTTCTCTTATACACATAGTTGTAGTCTCATGAGTTCCTGTTCCGAAAGCCATACCTGGGTCTAATTCTATTATTAAATCTCCATCTTGAGCTTCATATTCTTCCCATGTTGGTTTTACAACCACTTTTTGACCTAATTTTGTTGGCTTATAGTAGTTTTTCCATTCATTAGCCCAATCTTCTTCATCAACTTGAGAAAGCTCAACTGTAGCATCTCCTATATCTATTCCGAATTCTTTTAATCCTTCTATCTTCTCTTTTATTATGTTTATATCTTCTGTTACATCTCTTTCTTCTGTTATGTAAGTCTTTATTATAACTCCGTCATATCCACTATTGAATATTTCTTCTTCAACGAAATCCCAATCATAGTCATTTTTCTTTTGGAATTTAAAATCTTTAGGATCTTCTATAGATACTCCACCTACATTTTGCTCGTATAATATATTAGTTATAGCTTCAACTGCTTCAGTTGAAGTTTTTATTGTTATTTCAGCCCATTTCATCTATTAAGCACCGTCCTTATCTTTAATCATCTTATTTTTGATAAGCTTTATTATATCATAATTATTATTATCTTTAATACCATTCTTTAATCTATTTTACAATGTATATATAATAAATAAAATTTAGTAGTACTTAATATCCGATATTATAGAATAAATTTTTCTTATACATCTTTGAATATAACCTGTGTTTCCATTATAAAAAGCTGACAACTATTCACTGTCAGCTTTTGTAATTTAATGTAATTAAGTTACAGTTTCCTTATATACCTTTTATCTTAATTTAAATGTAGAGCATTTTGTTTCTGTATAAATATTAACACTTGTTCCTGAAACTGATATACAATCTGCGCTACATAGTTTGTTATTATTATATGTACAAGTTTCAACTTCACAAACTAAGCAATCACAAGACCCATTAGAATTCGTATTATTAGTTAATGTCGAATAATTAACTTTATCAAGGAAAGACCCACAACAAGTATTACAAGACTTTTGTGCACCTTTTCCACCTACATTAACACGATTTGCATAGCAAGATGCTTCTTTATTATGAGAACAATTATTTACACTACAATTTATTTTACTCATTTTAATTCATCCTTTCGAATCTATTAATATTTATAAATCTAATACATATGTATTATTTGTATATAGCTTGTTTCTATTCATGATTATGCTAATATAAAAGATTGTCTTAAAATTAATAGTCCTATTTAAAGTCATAAAACGCTTATAAAAAAAGACTGTTTACGTTACAGTCTTTTTTATAAGCGTTTTATAGTTTTGCGATTTCAAATACTATCTCTAGGGGATATCGTATTTTCTAATATTTAAGAGTAATAAAAATATATGATTAATATCAATCAATTATTATAGCTGTTGTATTTGGTATATTTTTATATTTATTAATATTTTTTTACAAATAAAAAAACTCTTAGATTATCTAAGAGTTTTAACTGGTGATCCATCCGCGACTCGAACGCGGGACACCCTGATTAAAAGTCAGGTGCTCTACCAACTGAGCTAATAGATCATACTTTTCTATTTTTTTTCATATCGTTTTGCTACAATTACTATTATATTTGATTATTTGATTTTCGTCAACATTTTTTAAATTTATTTTATAATTTTATTTTATACATATATTACAATTAATATACGAATCATTTTATATTATTTCATTATGTAGTTAACTACTCACCGCGTATATATCCTAGTTATTGTGCTTAAGAAGGATATATACGCACTAAATATTAAAATCTAAAATCAATAACTTTATCATTATCTAAAATCAATGTATAAATTTCTTCTACCGATTCTTCTCTTTCTTTTTTTAATTCATATGCATTGTAAGTTTTCAACTTTTCTTCATCTTTAACTACCTTATCTAAATCCTCACTTTTTTTTAAAATATATAGTACTTTTTCAATTTTATCTATGTATTTATCTTCTATAAAGATAATCTTTTTTGCCTTTGGCTTTTTACTTTTAAATTTATTTATCTTATCTATTGATATATATCGTGACAAACTTTGAGGATTTTTCATATAGCCTTCTCTGACAAAAGGCGGTCTTATCCTATATTTTTTATACCAATCATAAGTTTTTTCTACACCACCCAATTCATATAATTTTTCAAGTACTTCTATTTGATTTTTATACAATGCAGTATATATATATCCATCTATTCCATTTCCGAATTCTTTCAGTATATGATATTTACCTTCTCTATATTGTGCTAGCATCCAATTATCTTGTATATATTCATCTGTACTTTCTAGTACACAATGCTTTTGTCCATGAGACTCGAAGTTCCAATGGTCTGAAATCCTCAAGCTACCTTCTGGCTTATACTCCCAAGATATATCTCCTGTATCATAGTAAGTTTGACTATATGGGCTTTTATGAATTTCTTTAAATTTTTCAATTTCTTCATTCACTTCTATTGGTTTAAGTTTTGATTTTATAGGTACTAATATCTTTTTCATAATTAATATTCCTTTTGTTTTTATATTCTTATTTTATATTATTCTCGCTATGGCCTTAATTATTTACTACATATACAGATATACAACTTATTTTTAGTTTCAATTTGCTATATTTGGTGTTAATTTTCAAGAAATAGATAAATAAATGAAAATATATCAGAAAAAAATTTCTTTATTATATGGAATTAATACCTTATACTATTGTTATTATGTTAAATACATATAAGTAATAACCTAGGGGGAATTTATTATGAATAAACTTGAATCATTAAAATTATTCCAAAATTTGCAACTAGTTTCAACAAAATATACTCATTTAAAACTTAAAGATAATGATAAAGAAATTGAAGACAATAGAAAATTAAATTCATTATTACAGTTTTATAAATCTAATATAAATCAAATAAAAGAAAAATCACATTTCATCTCTAATCAAACTATATATGAATTAAAAAATTTCAGTTCTAAAGATATTTATAAGGCTCTCCTAGATCTTAATAATTTTGCTAGTGAAAAGTATAATTTTATAAAAGAAAACAATATGGATATAGAATCCACTACAGTTAAAGCTATTATGCTTTCAACTATTGATGAATTAGTTCTTATAAATGAATCTATTAAAAATAAAGACTACTTACAAGATAAAGATACTTACTTCTATATTTATGAAAAGATAGTTATAAATGCTTTTATGACATTTCTAGCTTTAAAAGATATGGATATTGAAGCAGAAAAAAGAAATAACCTATCTCAAGCTATATTTAGTCAAATTAAAGCATTATCAATTATATCTATGTAATTCAAGTTATAATAGAAAATTCACTTAGCTTCTATCACCAATGCCCTTAAAAATAATACTTCTAAGCACCTTAATAAACATACATGTTACAAAATACCTTAATACATAAAAAGGCCTAGGAAAATTATACGAACTTTTTTGATAATACAAAATCAGTTATATAAATTACCAACGATGTAGATATATTTGTGTAAAAACAAATTTACCTACATCTTTTTAGTATATTAAATTAGTAAATTCGGAATAATATTCATATAATGAAAATTATTGAAAAGTGGACATCTCCAAATCAGATGTGAGGATGAATAATTCAATATTAATATTTTAGCACCTATGTTTTTTAATAAACTAAAGATATGTTCTAATTTTTAATTTTTTATATTTGTAAAACTCATGCTAAACATACCATTCTCTTCTTCTTTTCTTTCTATTTTAAATTTATCATTTTTGTTAGGATAAATAGTTGATATATTATCTTTAAAATCTGATTCATCAATTTTCCATTCTTCTGTATCTGCAGAGAAATAGCTTACTACCTTTCTCTTTTCTATAAATACTACCTGCAAGATATTTTCATCTTCAATATCAGTAATACTTGCCCATTTATAACCTACTTTATTATATATTTCTTCTTTAGTTATTGGCCCTTTAAAAACATATGCTTTCCCCCATTTAAAAGGAGCTACTTGTTCTAGAACTGTTTCTTTTATATTTTCATCTAAACTGTACATTTTATTATAAAGTTTATTTGTGTTTTCAAAATGAGGAGCTTGTTCAATTCTCTTTAGATTACTTGATTTATTAATAACCTTCCATCCATCTTTATTTTTAGTTAATTCAAAGTTTATTTTAGAAACAAAATCTCCATGGGCTCCAGGTTGAGTTACTATTACATTTTCACCCGAATCGTTTTCATAGTCATGTTGTGTTATTTCCTTATGAGTGTGGCCTGCTACAATTGCATCTATTCCATCAACCTCTTTAGCTAATTCTTGAATTCTATTTCCTGGATTTTTAGGATTTTTAGGCTTCTCACCCGAATGTACTACTGCAACTATTACATCTGCATTGTCTTTTTTCATAACTTTGACCCACTTTTTAGCATCTTCTACTAACTCATTCATATATAGCTTTCCTTTATATCCTGGATTATCTTTTAATTCTCTCGATTTGGCTTTTATCTTATTTCCATTTTCATCAAAGTCCCACTTTTCTCCAATTTCTTTTATTGTAAGTCCTAAAATACCTAAATTCACTTCTCCTTCAGGAGTACTTACTTTTTTGATTATATATGGCTTTACATAACTATCCCCATTTTCATTATACAGATTTGCAGATAATACATCTATTCCTTGTTTATCAAAGTCTGATATCATATTGTCTAAATCAAACTTATCACATGATACAAATTCATGATTTCCAAGAACTACAGCATCATAACCCACATCTTTCATGTCTTTTGCAAGAGGTACTTCTCTGTAAATTTGTTTATTATTATAAAAATCTTTACACTTTAAATCAAAGTATTTAGCCATTTCGCCACCCATATCTCCATCTAAGAAATCTCCAGCGTCTACTAATGCTACATTTTCATCTTTTTTAAGTTCCTCTTTTGCATATTCTGATAATTCATATGGTATACTACCATGTAAATCCGCTGTTGCTAATACATTTATTTCTGTTGTTTTAGTTGAACTACACCCCGACATTAATAAGGTAGACAATCCTACCATTGTAATTATTGCTTTTTTTCTCATAAAATCCCCTTTTCATATTAATACTTATATATTTGAGTGAAATTAATAAATTATATCCATTACAAATTATTTTTTAATCTATATTTTCTCTACCTCTTTAAAATAATATAATTTTCAATTTTTACCACATGTATATTACCATATATTCCCCCCATTTATATATATTCTCGTAAAGTTTGTAATCTCCAATATGCCATTTCATTAATATTAAAATATAGGTAATATACTAAGTAAATACACCACTTTACAAGTAATTGAGAAGTTAAATTCAAATAAAAAATTCGCTTCATCCATGTCGCCAACGATATCTCTTCGCTATCGTATCAGGTACATACGTTGCTCAAAATGTCCTTTTTTACATTTTCAGATACATTGATATCACTTTTGCATACAAGTTATCAACAGATTTTTAGCTAGTATAAAATTTTTGCATGTAAAAAATGTCCTAGGAATTAAATCCTAGAACTTCTTTTTTACTTTTTTTTTAGCATATCTTCAATTTTTTGTCCAAAAGTTTTTTTCTTTTCATGAACTTCTTCACCACATTCTTCAGCGAATTGTCTTAATAAGTCTCTCTGCTTCTCATTTAACTTTTTAGGAGTATCTACAACAACCTTGATATACTGATCTCCTCTAGTATTACCTCTAAGTCTTGGTATACCTTTTTCTCTTAATCTGAATACTGTCCCTGTTTGAGTTCCTTCTGGTACAGTATACTTAACTTTTCCATCTAAAGTTGGAACTTCTATTTCATCTCCTAATGTAGCTTGAACAAATGTTATTGGCATATCGAAATAAATGTCATTTCCTTCTCTTGTAAATAATGGATGAGGTTTTACATTAATTGCTATATATAAATCTCCTCTTGGTCCACCTTTACTTCCGACTTCACCTTGACCCGATAACTTGATCATTTGACCATCATCTATACCTGCTGGTATATCTACTTCTATCGTCTTAACTTTTCTAGTGCTTCCTTGACCATGACACTTAGAACATGGAGTTTCTATTACTTCTCCTTCTCCATTACATGAACTACAAGGTCTTGAACTTGCTATATTTCCAAATGGAGTTCTTTGAACTGTTCTCACTTCTCCCGCACCATTACATGTTGGACAAGTTCTTTTTGATGTTCCTGGTTTAGCTCCAGATCCATTACATTCACTACATTCTTCACTTCTATTTAACTTTATAGAAACATTTTTACCAAATGCTGCTTCTTCAAATGTTATGTTTACACTTTGTCTTATATCGTCTCCGCGTTCTGGTCCTCTTCTTCTACTTCTTCCTCCGCCGCCGAATATATCTCCAAACATATCTCCAAATATATCTTCAAATCCGCCGAATCCTTGACCACCAAATCCGCCTTGGCCTCCAAATCCGCCTTGACCATTCATCCCTGCATGCCCAAATTGATCATAAGTTTGTCTTTTAGCATCATCAGATAATACTTCATAAGCTTCACTTAGTTCTTTGAATTTTTCTTCTGCTTCTTTATTATCTGGATTTCTATCTGGATGGTACTGCATTGCTAATTTTCTATAAGCTTTCTTTAACGCTTGAGCATCTACATTTTTGTCAACACCCAGAATTTCATAATAATCTCTTTTAGTACTCAAATTTTGCCACCGCCTTTATATTACAAAACAATAGCTTGTAGAAATATCATACTACAAGCTATTATTATTATTTTAAGCACTTAAATCTCATTTAATTAATGATATTATGCTTATAAAAAGATACTCTCATCTTTTATACTATATTAATTATATACAAATATGTCTATTTGTGTAACTTATTTTTCTTCATTTACTTCTGTGAAATCAGCATCTACTACATTATCATCTTGTGGTTGAGCTTGCTCTTCACCTGGGTTAGCTCCAGCTTCTCCTTGAGCTTGTTGATACATTTGCTCTGATATCTTATGGAATTTATTCATTACTTCATCCATAGCAGTTTTTATTTCTTCTGCAGTTGCCTCTTCTTTTTCTTTAACAGCTTTTAAGTCCGCTATTGCAGTTTCTACAGCACCTTTATCTTCAACGCTTACTTTATCACCAAGTTCATTTAAAGTCTTTTCTGTTTGATATATAGTTGAATCAGCTTGGTTTAATGCTTCTATTTTATCTTTCTTTTGTTTATCAGCTTCAGCATTCATTTCAGCTTCTTTTACTTTTTTCTCTATTTCTTCTTCAGAAAGGTTTGTTCCTGAAGTTATAGTTACTTTTTGCTCTTTCCCTGTTCCTAAATCCTTAGCAGTAACGTGAACTATACCGTTAGCATCTATATCAAATGTAACTTCTATTTGAGGTATTCCTCTTTGAGCCGCTGGTATATCTGTTAATTGGAATCTTCCTAAAGTACTGTTGTCATAAGACATACTTCTTTCACCTTGTAATACATGAATATCAACAGCAGTTTGGTTATCTGCAGCAGTTGAGAATACTTGTGATTTCTTAGTTGGTATTGTTGTGTTTCTTTCTATTATCTTAGTCATTACATTACCCATAGTTTCTATTCCTAAAGATAATGGAGTAACATCAAGAAGTAATAAATCATTAACTTCTCCAGTTAATACACCTGCTTGTATAGCAGCACCTGCTGCAACACATTCATCTGGGTTTATTCCTTTATGAGCTTCTTTTCCTATGAATTTCTTAACTGCATCTTGAACAGCTGGTATTCTTGTAGATCCACCAACTAATAATACATCATCTATATCAGATGTAGAAAGTCCTGCATCTTGTAATGCTCTTCTTGTTGGTTCCATAGTTTTTTCTACCAATGCAGCCGTTAATTCATCAAACTTAGCTCTTGTTAAATCTATATTTAAATGTTTTGGTCCTTCCATAGTAGCTGTTATGAATGGTAAGTTTATGTTTGTAGACATTGTAGATGATAATTCTTTTTTAGCTTTTTCACCAGCTTCTTTTAATCTTTGAAGCGCCATCTTATCATTTCTTAAGTCTACACCTTCAGCTTTTTTAAACTCTTCAGCTAAGTAATCTATTACTATTTGGTCAAAGTCATCTCCACCTAATCTGTTGTTACCAGCAGTAGCTAAAACTTCAAATGTTCCATCTCCGATTTCAAGTATAGAAACGTCGAATGTCCCTCCACCTAAATCGAATACTAATATTTTCTTTTCTTGATCTAATTTATCCATACCGTAAGCAAGAGCTGCGGCAGTTGGTTCGTTTATTATTCTCTTAACCTCTAATCCTGCTATTCTACCCGCATCTTTAGTTGCTTGTCTTTGAGCATCTGTAAAGTATGCTGGAACTGTTATAACAGCTTCTGTTACTGGTTGACCTAAGTAAGCTTCTGCATCTGCCTTTAATTTTTGTAATGTTATAGCAGATATTTCTTGTGGCGTATATCCTTTACCATCTATGTCAACTTTGTAATCTGTACCCATATGAGTTTTTATAGATATTATTGTTTTATCAGCATTTGTAACTGCTTGTCTTTTTGCTGGCTCTCCTACTATTCTTTCACCATCTTTAGTAAATGCTACTACTGATGGAGTAGTTCTCATACCTTCTGCATTTGTTATTATTTGAGCTTCTCCACCTTCTAAAACTGCAACACATGAATTAGTTGTTCCTAAATCTATTCCTATTATTTTTCCCATTGTTTAATTCCTCCTAAAGTAATTTTTTATATATTAATTTTTTATTTTAAATTTTACGTTTGCTTTTATGCAAACATTTTTTATTAGCATAATTAATTTTAAGTACTGTATTGTGTATAAAGTTAATTACTAGCAAGAAACCTTAACCATACTAGCTCTTAGTACTTTAGTTCCTAATTTGTATCCTTTTTGAAGTACCATTACTATTTTATTGGCATCTACTCCTTCTACACTTTCTTGCATTACAGCTAAGTGTAGGTTTGGATCAAAGTCACAATCTAGTGCTTCTATCTCTTGTACTCCAAATTTTGTTAAAGTACTTTGAAGTTGCTTATATACCATATCTATTCCTTGGTACATAGTATCTTCTTTGTTTTCACAAGCTTGAAGTGCTCTCTCCATGTTGTCTATAGCTGGTATTAATTCTCCTAATATCTTTTCATTTGCAAATAATCCTATAGTTTCTTTCTCTTGTTGAGTTCTTCTTCTATAGTTTGAATATTCTGCTTGAAGTCTTTGATATTGTTCATTAAGTACATCTATTTCTTCTTGTAATTTATTTTCTTGTAACTTATCATTTATGTCAGAAACATTATCTTCACAGTTACTTTCTTCAGATTCTTCTATATCTTCAGTTTGAACTTCTTCATCTACTAAAGCATCTACTTCTTCTTTTAGCTCTTCTTGTTCTATATTTTTTTCTTGCAAGATATTACACCCCTCAATTTATTTTTTGTTAAATAATAAGCTCATATAATTTACTATTGCATAAATCCTAGAATAATCCATTCTTGTTGGACCTATAAAACTTATACGACCTACTAAATCTTTATCAATATTGTATGTTGCTGTAACCATACTGCAATCTTGAGCCAGTTCACAATCATTGTCACTACCAATAATTATGTTTATGTTATCTTTTTGAATCCCCTTTGATTTCATCATACTAGCTATAATTTCTTTTTGTTCTAACATGTTTAGAAATGATTTAGCTTTTAGTATGTCATTAAATTCTGGATAACTAAATATATTAGTCGCTCCATTTAAAGAAACTAAAGAGTCTTCATCTGATATATCAAAATTCAAAGCACTTATAAGTTCATCTATAAATGCTGAATATTCACTTATTTCATATTTTATAAATTCAATTAGCCTTGTATCTAAGTTTGTGAAACTTTTCCCTCCAAGCTTCTTAGTAAGATTGTCAGAGATTAAATTTAACTTAGATTGGTCTAAATAAATATTAGTGGTAAGGTTAGCATTTTTTATATCACCTTTGTCCGTTACAACTATTAGTAATATTTTATTATCATTCATCTCTACCAACTGTATGTGTTTGATAACACTTTGATTTACTAAACTTTTAGTCACTGCTACCGTTGTATAGTTAGTAAGCTGAGATAATAGCTTAGATGTTTCATGAATTAAATCTTTTATATGATTTACATTATTGTGTACACATTGTTCCATTAATATCTTTTCTTGATCACTTAATTCTCCTTGGCTCATAAGTAAGTCTACATAAAGCTTATAACCTTTTTCAGATGGAACTCTACCTGCAGAAGTATGTGGCTGAATAAGATAACCAAGCTCTTCAAGGTCAGCCATTTCATTTCTTATAGTCGCAGCACTAATACCTAAGTCATACTTTTTAGATATCGTCCTTGATCCTACAGCCTCGGCTGTTTGTATATAATCTTTAATTATAGCTCTGAGGATATTTAATTTTCTTTCATTCAATTCCATACTACACCTCCTAGCTGTTAGCACTCACTATATTCGAGTGCTAAAAAGATTATATATATTATATATCATTATATTTTATCTTTGTCAACACTTTTGAATTAATTTATGAATTCTACAAAAACACTATTAGATATTTCTCTACCTCTTTGAGTGAGGCTAAATCCAGCTATACTTTCATTTATAAGTCCTTTTTCTTTTAGTTCTTTAATTTGATTACTATATTTTTCCTTAACATCTACATTAAATTGTTTTTTTAAATCATCAAATTTTATTCCTTCATTCATCCTAAGTCCCATAAATATTTTTTCTTGAATTTTATCTTCTATACTTAATTTTTCTAAATTTTCTATAGGTTTTTTGTTTTTACTTAATTTTTCATGATAATCTTGCAAACTTTCTACATTATTATATCTATAATTGATTAAATATCCTGATGCTCCTGGTCCTAAACCAATATAGTGATCACATTTCCAATATAATATATTATGCCTACATTCAAATCCTTCTTTAGCATAGTTTGATATTTCGTATTGATTATATCCATTTTCTTTTAGATAATTTATTGTGTAATTATACATATCTATATCTGTATCTTCATCTGTCATTTCAAATTTATTATTTTCATACATATCATATAATTTTGTTCCCTCTTCTAATATAAGTGAGTATGCTGATATATGTGATGGATTTAATTCAACTATTTTTTCAAGACTTTCCTTCCACTCTTCTGGTTTTTGATTAGGAAGTGCATACATTAAGTCTACATTAATATTTTCAAAACCAACTTCTATAGCTTCTTTATAGTTTTTTTCAAACTCATTGTAAGTATGTATTCTTCCTATAGACTTTAAATGGTAATCTTGTACAGCTTGTAATCCCATACTAAGACGATTTATACCTACCTCTTTCATAGCCATTAACTTTTCCTTAGTTAACGTTCCAGGATTACATTCTATTGTTATTTCTGCATCTTCTCTTATTTTGAAGTTTTCTTTTATACTTTCAAAAATATATTTTATTTCTTCACTACTTAATATACTTGGAGTTCCTCCACCTAAAAATATACTACTTATTTCTTCTTCATTATTATTTTTTCTTTCTTGTTTATATAGATTCATTTCTTTCTTTAAATCTTGTATATATGTTTCTTTTGAGTTTTTGTCTATTTTATATGAGTTAAAATCACAATAGTTACACTTACTCACACAAAATGGAATATGTACGTACAATCCTAGCATTTCATTTCCTCTTTTCATATTTTATCCAAATTAAATTATACATTTTTATTATGTTTCAATCTATCAAATTATATTTAATTATTTAAACTTACTATTATGTGTAAAAACAAAAAAACCTATAGAAAGACCTTTTAAAGTATCTAATCTATAGGTTCAATATATAAAAATTAATTTACACTATATTATTCATCTAATTTTAATACAGACATAAATGCCTTTTGAGGAACTTCAACAGATCCTACTTGTCTCATACGTTTTTTACCTTCTTTTTGCTTTTCAAGAAGTTTCTTCTTACGAGATATATCTCCTCCGTAACACTTAGCAAGAACATCTTTTCTAAGCGCACTTATAGTTTCTCTAGCTACTACCTTATTACCAACAGCTGCTTGTATTGGCACAGGGAATTGATGTCTTGGTATTTCATTCTTTAATTTTTCACACATAGATTTACCTCTTGTGTATGCTCTAGTTTCATGAACTATAAAGCTAAGCGCATCTACTTGTTCTTTATTTATTAGTACATCAAGCTTAACAAGAGTAGATGGAACATATCCTTTTATTTCATAGTCTAGTGAACCGTATCCTCTAGTTCTTGATTTTAATGCATCAAAGAAATCATATACAACTTCATTCAGTGGTAAATCATAATGAAGCATAACTCTTTTTTCATCAATGTACTCCATGTTTATCATGTTTCCACGTCTTTCTTGACAAAGGTCCATAACAATACCTACATAGTCCTTAGGCACTATTATATCTCCTTTAACTATAGGTTCTTCTATCATTTTGATTTCAGATACCTCAGGTAAGTTAGCAGGGTTTTGTATCAGCACAACTTCTCCATCAGTTTTTGTAACTCTGTATATAACAGATGGCGCAGTTGTTATAATATCAAGATTAAATTCTCTTTCTAATCTTTCTTGGATTATTTCCATGTGTAAAAGTCCTAAGAAACCACATCTAAATCCAAATCCTAATGCTGCTGATGTTTCAGCTTCAAACTCAAGTGATGCATCATTTACTTGTAATTTTTCAAGTGCATCTCTTACATTCTCATACTTTTCGCCTTCACCTGGATATATACCACAGTAAACCATTGGAGTAGCTTTTTTATATCCTGGCATAGGGTCATCAGTAGGATTTTCTGCATCAGTTATTGTGTCTCCTACGTGACAACTTCTTATATCCTTTATACTAGCTGCAATGTAACCAACATCTCCCGCTGCTAGTTCATCAAGTTCAGTTTGACCTGGAGCCATAACACCAACTTCAGTTACTTCGAAATTTTTGTTCGTGTTCATCATTTTTATTGTCATACCTTTTTTAACAGTACCTTCAAATACTCTAACATACGCTACAACACCTTTGTATGCATCATAGTAAGAGTCAAATATTAAGGCTTTTAAAGGTGCTTCTTTATCTCCACCTGGTGCTGGCACTTTTTCTACTATAGCTTCTAATACATCTTCTATATTTAATCCACTCTTAGCAGATACTAATGGTGCTTCACTTGCATCAATACCTATTATATCTTCTATCTCTGTTTTTATTTCATCTGGTCTCGCACTTGGAAGATCTATTTTATTTATAACTGGTAATATTTCTAAATCTTGATCTAGTGCTAAATAAACATTAGCTAAAGTCTGAGCTTCAACACCTTGAGCTGCATCTACTACTAGTAATGCACCTTCACATGCTGCTAAACTTCTTGATACCTCATACGTAAAATCTACATGACCTGGTGTATCTATAAGATTTAAATAATATTCATTTCCATCCTTAGCTTTATATACTAATCTTATATTTTGAAGCTTGATAGTAATTCCTCTTTCTCTTTCAAGATCCATATTATCTAATAATTGAGCTTTCATATCTCTGTCACTAACAAGCCCAGTCTTTTGTATTAATCTATCAGCTAAGGTAGACTTACCATGGTCTATATGCGCTATTATACTAAAATTTCTCGTTCTACTTTGTTTGCTGTCCACCTTTATTCCTCCTTTTATTATTTATCATAACTTTTATTTTATAATATATCCTCTTTTATGTAAATAAGGTGAACAAAAATAAGACTTATCTTTATTAATAAGTCTTATTTTTTTACCTCATTTATTGAATTGTACTAACAATTCTTTAGCAATTCCATTTATATGTCCAACTTTTTCATTTATAAATGATTGCATCTCTATTATAACAGGTTCTATACTATACGTCTCTTCACCTAACATCATTTTTGCATTTTTATCTATTATGAATATACATATCATCAAATTTACACTCATAAACAAAATAAATAGTATTTTACTTATAAATCTTAATTTTCTTCCTTTAGATTTTTTTTGTATAGTTTTTTCTAATCTACTCATTTGTTTCTCCTATTGACTTGCCTACTTACTTTGTTTTAAAATATTCGTCCAATACTTGTGCCACATATTTTGCACTAGCTTTGGCTTCTTCAGCGCTAGTACCATTACTTCCTACCTCTATAAGCATATGATTTTTAGCTACGTATTGATTATATCTTCCATAAGGTTTTACAACTACGGGAAGTATTAATCCAGGATATTTTTTCTGACCAAATTTAGTTATATCTTCTGCTAAAGCTTTCACCTTATCTACATTAGGATTTTTGGCACCAACTACAAATAAGAATTTTGACACTTTCTCTCCATTAATAGTTGTAGTCGTCCTTTCTTCTTCTAATTTTTTTTGAGATTCATTTTTTATATCTCTTGCATCTCTATGTATGTCTATGGCTATATCTATACTATTATGTTTAGACAACACTTCTTGTATTGTCTTATAACTACTCGCATAAGAGTTATTAAAATCAGGATAGTCATGATATTTTGTACTATGAACTACTCCCCATCCCTTTTTATTTAACTCTTCTGTTACTACCTCTCCCACTGCCATTACTGAGTTTGCCTTATCTTTTGAATGGTAATTTCCTTCAGGTGAATTTGAGTATGTTTCTGCTGAATGTGTATGATATATTAATATTCTAGGATTTTCTTTAGTAACCCTTATATCGTTTTTATATTCAGAATCACTAACACTTACAGTCTCTGTTATTTCTTGCTTCTCGTTTGTAGTTGGTATATTTTCTTCTCCTATATGAAATTTTATGTATTCTTCGTCATTTTCTTTGCTATTTGTATTTGCCTCACTTTTATCTTTTCCATTTTCTATATCTTCAACCTTAGATTCCGGATACGATGAATTTACTAAAAATTTTAAGAACTCATCTTTATCCATAGCACAAGATATTATAGGTAAAATACAAACTAACACACAGGACATAAATAATGTCTTAATGCGTTTTTTTAACATACTTTCTCCTCCTTATTTGGTGATCCTACCCGGGTGAAGAGACCTATTTAGTCCTTCGCTTATTATTACTGCTAAATTTTCAATTGTTTCATCAATATCTTTAGGTGTTACTATTAGATTTTTATCATATGGATCTAATGAGTCTTTTATTAATTGATATTTTTCTTCTTCTTTTAATTTCTTTAGCATTGAATAAAAATTTTCTACACCCTCAGATTGACTCATTAAGTTGTCAATAGCTAAATCTAATACGTCATTTGTAAGTGTTGCGGCATCAACTACTGTTGGAACTCCGATAGCTATAACATCCACTCCTAAATATTCTTTATTCAATGCTTTTCTTTTATTTCCAACCCCTCCTCCAGGTGCTATACCTGCAGTTGATATTTGTATTGTACTATTTACTCTTTCCATTTTTCTTGATGCTAAAGCATCTATTGCTATTACTCTATCTGGTTGTATTTTATCTACTATCGATTTTACAATTTCACTAGTTTCAATTCCTGTAAGTCCCATAACTCCAGGACTTAAACCTGCAACCTCTGTAAAATCATCATCATAATCTTTGTTGTAATTTTTAAATATATGTCTAGTTACCAAAGTTTTAGATACTGTTTTAGGTCCTAGTGCATCTGATGTTATATTCCAGTTTCCAAGTCCAATAAGTAAAGTTTTTTTAGTCTTATCATTTCCTAAAATTTCTACTAATTCATCTTTTAAGTACTCTATCATTTCTTCTCTAGATTCATCATCATCGAATTTCATAAGATTACTTTCTAATGTTATATACTTACCTATTCCTTTGTTCATTATCTCAGAGCCTTGTTCATCTATAACTTCAACTTTTGTTACTATACAATTTTCTAATTCTTTTTTTTCAACTTTTACTCCAGGTATTTCTTTAGAAGATTGTTCCTCTTCACACATTTCTCTAGCTTCTAAAGCCAAGTCTGTTCTTATACTAATCATGTTAAACCTCCAAGTACAATTTAAATGCTATTTATAAGTGTTAACAAATTTTAGTATTTTATAACAAAATTTTCTTCAAAATTTAGAACATATTTTTTTGAATATAGATATAACAACATTACATTCGTCTATAATCATAATTAAATATAGTTTTTTATTCTCTATATCATTAAAGTTATAATTTTATAAATCTTTGAATATTTAATTTGGTTATTGTAAATTATTTTTATATAGGTTATAATCTTAAAAGTCAAAACAAAAGACATTATACAAAAAATTATAAATAATTATCCTTGATTTTTAGATTTATTTCTGTTAAAATCTAATATGTTGACGATGAATATAATAAAAAAACACACGAGGGGGTGAACACGGTGGCAAACATAAAATCAGCTAAAAAGAGAATAAAAGTTATCGAAAAGAAAACTGCTTTAAATAGAGCTAGAAAATCTCAAGTTAAAACTGCAATAAAAAGATTCGAAGAAGCTGTTACTGCAGGAAACAGAGAAGATGCTGTTGCAAAGTTCGAATATGCTCAAAAGAGAATATGCCAAGTAGCTTCTAAAGGTACTATACACAAGAACGCTGCATCTAGAAAAGTAGCTAAATTAGCTCAAAAGTTAAACGGAATGAACGCTTAATTAACCGTTTAAGCTTAATAGATATTACCCTTGATTTTTAATCAGGGGTTTTTTATTTGTTTCAAAAAAAACCCTTAGATAAAGAATTTCTCTTTCTAAGGGTTTTTTTTTAACTTATTTTACGTTGGCAATACTTACTTACTAACATCTCTAATGCCAAAGTATCTCTAACTAGTCCATTTTTTATTTTATAATCACTTTCTAATATATAATTTAACATTTCTATTATTACATCATCAGAAAAATTATTAGATTGCTTTAATGCTTTTCCAGCTACAAATGGATGTATTTTTAATTTTTCTGCTATAGTTTTTGATGTATATCCTTCTGTCTGCAACTGCCTTACCTGCATTACTACCTTAAATTGTCTAGCTATCATAGCAAATATACCAAGAACGGACTCACCTTCATGCATCATATCATTTAATATTCTCATAGCATTAGAAGAATTTTTTTCTCCTATATAATCTATTAATTTAAAAATATCATTTTCTACTTTTTTTTGAGAAAGCTTATCTATTACTTCGTTAGTTACTTTATTTTCTTTTCCTACAAATGAACTTATTTTATTTATTTCATTTTCTAAATCTGATAGAGTTTTCTCACTACTTTTATCTCGGTACCCCTCTTGGTCTATGAAATACATTATCTGAGGATTATCTATTATTACATTATTAGATTCAAATTTCTTTTTAACCCATTTAAATAAATCCATGTCAGATAGTTTATCACAATTTAATACTATTCCTTTTTTATCTATTTTCTTTGCTAAAGACTTTCTTTTATCAATATCACCATACACTACAAAAACTAATATTGTGCTTTCTGGCATGTTATCTAAATGATCTATTAAATGTTTTTCATCACTATCGCTAAAATTCTTCTTTTTTCCCTTTAATAATTCAAATTCTTTTACTATTACTATTTTTTTATCATCCATAAAAGGAAGGGTCTCTATAGAGCTTATAAGCTGATCTACTGTAGTTTCTTTTCCATCTACAATGTCTAAGTTGAAATCAATCATACCTTCGCTTAAACTGTCTTTAAATACTTTTATAGCATTTTCTATTAAATAATATTCTCTCCCATAAAGAAGATATAAATTTTCGAAGTTTTTGTTTTTAAGATTAGTTATAATATCCTTGTAATTCATTTATTTGCTCCTTCATAACCTTCAATTCTTTGTAAACCATATATGAAAATACTGCTATATAGTAAATTATTACATAAACCATGCTTGGATTATCTATTTCTATGTATGCAAAATCTAAATTACTTAGTATATCTAATAAATAATATATACCATTGATTAGTACTCTATTAAAATATGCTATAAATTTTGCAATTCCTATATTTATGTTAAATATAGTTACACTTATAATACTCATATATATTATAATTCCTATAAAAGGTACTATTATTATATTGCTAATAACAGAAATTATAGGTATACCTTTAAAATTATAATATATTATAGGTAAGGTTAATATATTTGAAGCTAAAGTCAACGATATCAAACTTATTTTTATAACATCATTTATATAACCATAGAAATATATTATAGACAATGTAGCAAGAAAAGACAATTGAAAACTTATATTATATATAATATATGGATTATTTATTACTAAAAATATACCAATTAAAGATAATGTACTTATTCCATCCCTTTTTTTGTCCAAAAAAACTGCTAAATATAGAATTGTTATAAATGCAATTGCTCTTAGTATAGATGGTGTTAGACCTATCATTATACAGTATAAACACATGGAAATAATCAGAATCAATAGTTTTGAAACTTTGTTTATTCCTCCTATTATAAATGTAACTAAAACGCATAGTATTCCAGTATGAAGTCCTGATATAGCTATAATGTGACTTGTACCTGTTCTAGAAAATAGTTCATTCTCTTCTTGTGTTAGTTGTTCTTTTTCCCCTAAAACTAAAGAGTTTATAAAGTCCGAATTTTTCTTATACAGATATCTTGTAGTACCCTCTATATAAGTTTTAAGGGTTGATAGACTTTTATACAGTGAATTTTCACCTATAATTTCATATTTATCTATATATATAAGACCTCTATACCCTACACTTTTTAAATATCTTCCATAATCAAAGTCTTCATAATTCATATCATCAAGATTTTTAAATTTTGCAACTACTTTTATTTCTGTCCCTACTCTTAATTTTTTCTTTTTAGTATAATCTATCATTAAAAACTTATCTATTTTGTACTCATCGTATTTTTGTTTTTCTTTTTTATATCCAACAGTTCCTATTATCTCTACGGTATCATCGTTATAGGATTTATCTAAAGATTTACTGTTGGTATATATAAATGATATACATATTGCAAATATAAATATATAAAGAAGTGGTCTTCTCATTATGCCTCCAAATAGTCTTTTTACTTTTAATTATTTTCAATTCATTTATTTTTAAACTTTAAAATCTATATATATTTAAATTATGTAATTTCTTATCATAATAAAAAAGCCTTCAATTGAAAATTTATAAGGAAGACTTTTTTGAAGTACATATACGAAAATTATACTTATATAAAATTTTAAAATAAATATAATTTCCTATTTGCTATAAAAATAGAGATATCTTAAAGATATCTCCTATATATATTCATTTATATAATTGTTTTTCTTTTCAAATATAGTATTAAATAATTTTACTACATCTTTACTTGATTTTATATTATTTATCATTAGAGATTCTTTAATATCTATATACGAAAAAGCTAGTTGAGTTATAGTATTTATATCAAAGCATGCATCATATGTTTCATGTACTTTATTTACTTTCAATTTATTATCTTTTAATTCTATTTTGAATATACCATTATTTTCACTTATAAATTCATCTTCAACTAAAATATTTACACTTAATTCTAGACTACTTTCGATGTTTAAGGTTTCTAAATATCCTTTTAAATTAATTACTCTTCCCATCATAAATGGTTTTATTTTAATATCACAAGTCTTAGGATTATCTAATATAAATCTAATTTTATCATTTATAGGGGCTGATATAGTAACTTTGCTACATTGAGTATTATGATTATATATAAATTTTAATATCGACTTTAATGAATCTATGTTTTTGTAAAATAATTCTCTAACAAACATAGTATCTCCATTTAAAAAATATATTATATATCCTTGATAGCCATTATTTTCATGTATGTATATATGACCACCTTCACTTTTTACTTCCTTAACTAAGTTTTTGTAGTATTTTTCATCTCTTTCTACATTTCCATTTAAATTTAATAAAAAATCTTTATTTATATCCACTAAACTGTCTATATTAATGTTATTTATCTTATGCAATCTTCCCTTTATTTTAAATCTTGCTAAATCATCTATATTTATACTGTATTCTAATTGGTCATAACAATGCTCATACCCATATTTTCTATAAAGCCTATAATCTATAGGCATAAGAATAGATACTAATTGATTTTTATTATATAGCTGTTTTAGTGTAAATTTCATTATATTTTTCATATACCCTCTTCCTCTTCCTTGAGGAAAAGTTGAGACTCCAACTACATAAGATGCATCGTATATTTTATCATTTAAGCTTAATTTATATTGATTTAACTGAAGAGAAGAAACTATTTCTTCTTCATCATCGACTACAACTGTATTTTGTTTTTTATATTTATTTTCAAAATAATAGTCAACAAAATTTTGACTATCATCAAAACAATAATTCCAAATTTCTTTTATATCTTCAATCTCATTATCTTTAGCATACCTAATTTTCATATTAAGCCTCCCTAACAGTATACTTCTCTACAAATCTACATGGATGGTATGAAAGTTTAGCTTTTCTAAGACCTTCTATACCTAAATCTTCCTCTCTATTTACAAATTCAACATCTTCAAATTCATTTGCTACGAACTGTTGATTTATATATGGATATAATCCTCTTATATCTGGATTCCCCTTTTCTATATGAATTAAAGCCATATTTTCATTTAAAAGTTCCCCCATTGTAAACGCTTCTAATCTTCCATCAATATATATTCCAGATACTCTCACTTTGTCTTCTAATATATCATAATCTTCAAATATTTTTTTTATTCCTAAAAATTCCTCATCCATACCTTCATCAAATTCATAATTATCTTCTTTATTACTAGACCATTCCGTCATTAATGCTAGACATTCTGCAAAATTTTCTTTTTTTAATGATTTGTATTCATATCTTCCGTCATATTCTTTCAAGAAATAATTTAAATGATTTCTCTTTTTTTGATTCTTTTTTCCCTGTAAACTTCTTAGGCTTTCTCCATCATATATGTAATCAAATAGATCTCTTTCCTCTATATATTTAAATTTATCAGGGTACTTTTCTTTTAGCGCTTTTACTACTTCTTTCGTTACCCCTCTAAAGTAAATTTGCTTATTTTCTTTTTCAAAATATTTCAGTACAAAGTCTATCACTTCAGCTAATTTATCTTTGCTTGCCAATGGCAATATAGAAAAACTATCTCCTTCATACTCTCCTACTAGTACTGCAAAATCTTCTCCTATATAATATCCAGTTTTGTAAACATGTTGCCACATATATAAAGTAGTAAAACAATATTCGCAAGCTTCATAGTCTACTCGTTCAAAATATGGATCTAGCTCCCGCTTTGAGCGTATATCAATTTCTTTAAAAATCATGAAATCCTCCTAATGTTTCTTTTATTGTCCTTAATCTATAATTTATTTTAAGTATTTTATTCATATTATTTGAATTATATTATGTTTTTTTGTATAAAATCTATAATATAACAATTCGTATTAATTTATTTTACCCATATTGTGTTTATATAAACACATAATGAATGGAGTGATTACTTAATTGAAAAGAAGACTTTTTGTTTTAATATTTATTATAATATCATTTTTAAGCGGATGTAGCAAAGATTACCATATGAGTATACATATAATTGATGTCGGTCAAGGGGATAGTATTTTGATACAAACTCCTAACAATAAAAACATTTTAGTTGACGGAGGAACTAACGATAGCGAACATATCGTTAAAAGTTACTTGAAAAAGAAAAAAGTAAAGTATATAGACTATATAATAACTACACATCCAGATTCTGATCACATAGGTGGAGTTGATAATATTATAAAAAACTTTCAAGTTAAATCTATATATATGCCTGAACAAAGTACGGATTCTTTAGACTATAAAAATCTAGTTACTGCTTGCTCAGATAAAGATATAACTATAAATTATCTATATAAAGGAGATACATTAAAAATTGAGAATTCTATAGATTTACTAGTTTTAAGTCCTTCTTTTATTCAAAACGAAAACAATTTAAACTCTATTGTATTCAAATTAGATTTTAAAGACAAATCATTTTTATTTACTGGAGATGCTGAACTAAGTAATGAAAATGACATTATAAATTCTTTTGAACTAGAAGATGTAGATTTTCTAAAAGTCGGTCATCATGGAAGCAGTTCGTCAACTAGTATGAATTTTTTAAATGAAACCACACCTGATATTGCCGTAATCTCTTGTGGCTATAAAAATCAATATGGACATCCTCATAGAAGCACATTAGATAATTTATCAAATAGTGGTACAATTACTTATCGAACTGATTTATCTGGAGATATGGTATTTTATAGTGATGGTGAAACTATTTATACAAAAAAGAATTATGAATATATTAAATAAGAAATAGATTTAAATCTATTCCTTATTTAATATATAAGCAAATATTTATTTATTAATTAGGTCATTTATTACAACAGATGCTATTGTTAAACCTCCTACAGAAGGTACAAATGATGTACTTCCTGGTGTAATTTTTTTTCCGTTTAAAATTTTCTTTTTTAATTCTATTGGCTGTTCTGTTGAGTAAACAACTTTTAACTTTTTTATCCTCCTATCTTTAAGTTCTTTTCTCATTACTTTAGCTAAAGGGCACATGCTTGTTTTATGTATATCTGCAACTAATATTTTAGTTGGGTCTAGCTTATTCCCCATACCCATAGAACTTATTATTTCTAATCCTTTAGCCTTACAAGTTTCGATTAAGTGTATTTTAGATGTAACCATATCTATAGCATCTACTACATAATCATAGTTTTCGCATAATATTTCTTCACTTGTATCTTTATTGTACACTTTTCTAATAGCTTTAATATTAATATCCGGATTAATATCAAGTATTCTTTCCTTCATAACTTCTACTTTATACTTCCCTACTGTAGAATGTAGTGCTGGAAGTTGCCTATTTATATTAGTTATATCTACATCATCGAAATCTACTATCGTAAGATTTCCTACTCCAGCTCTTGCAATCGCTTCTGCTGCAAAACTTCCTACTCCTCCTACACCAAATATAATTACATTTGAATTTTTAAGTTTCTCAATTCCTTCGTCTCCTACTATTAAGCTAGTTCTTGTTGTAAAATTATTTTCCATTTATATCGCTCTCCTAAAGTTATTTATTTTTACTTAACAGAATATATTTTAATATTAAATCCTAAATAATTAAGGAGGTTTAACTTGAATAAATTTATAAATCTATTAAGTTTTCTACTTGTGATAAGCTTGCTTATCTTAGGCAATTTAATAATAAAACAATATAGTCATAGAAATTTATTACCTATTTCTTACGCTAAAACTATCACACATGATAATGATAATTATAATTTAATTGTATCAATTTTAAAAGATACTAATAAAAATAGTCTTATAAAATATGCAGACTATATAGAATTAAATATTATTGAATCTATACCTAATTATACTGAGAATAAAGTTGCTTTTACTTTATCATTGCCTGAACAGTTTTCTTTTATAGCAATTTATACTAGAATAGATGACACTAATTATACATTTGAATATTTAGTTGATAATTTAGCATCCATTAATGATTTTTACTTTTATAAAGATTTCTTGATTGTAGAACAAACTGACACTAATTCATCAAATGAATTTAGCAAAAGGGAGTTCTTTGAGATATTTATTAAAGAAGGTGCTACTTTTAAATCTATCTTTAATAAAAATATGTATAGTGAAAAAATATTAAAACAAAACAATGATATTTATAAGGAATTACAAAAAGCTTCTATTGATTATTTGGACGGTGATGTACCTAAAATATTATGTATAATAACAACTACTACATATAAAGATAATTCTTCATCTTCAAATTTTGAAAGTGAATCCTCAAAAACAAATAAAATAACTAAAAAAGAAATTTATAGTTGGGATGATTCTCAAAACAAATTCATTCTTTCAAAAGAGGAACTTATAAGATAATAAAAAAAGAACTCATTTGAGTTCTTTTTACATATTGGCGGGAATGCGTGGGAGTCGAACCCACCTAAGAAGCTATTAACTCCTCATACTAGTTTTGAAGACTAGAGGGCACACCAGCACCCATCCACCCCCATGTATATTTACCTCTTTTATTATATCACTTTCACATTATATTTTCAATATAATTTTCCAGATATTTTTTTATTATTTTTTTTGATATATCACAATTTATACTATATTTATCCATAATACTAATATGATATGAGCTTTATCTTAATAAAATACAAAAAATATTTAAAACAAGTATGTTTTGTATTTTATTAAGGTTTTATAATTGCAAAAATTCTACTTCAAATGGGCTTTTGCTCCACATGATTGAATATATAGAGAAGTAAACTTTATTGCAGTTTTAAAAACACATAAAATAACTATAACTTAAATAAAAATAGGGGTATATAATAATGATTAAAATCATCGTTATATACCCAATTTTTTATGTTTAATATTCTAAAACATATTGTTTTTTTATCCAATTATATATATATCTATTGTTTTTCTTCCCCAGTTATAAACTGAACCTTCATCATTCATATATATATCTATCTTGTTTCCTTTTATAGCACTACCACAATCTTCTGCTATAAATGTTTTACCAAACTGCGGTATATATACTTTAGTTCCATAAGGTATAACACTAGGGTCTACAGCTATAGTTCCCCATTTAGGAGTTGTTCCTGTAGATGTTACACCATGCCCTGTATATGCAGTAGCTACAACTTTCATATTTTGACCATTAGTACTACTTTGATTATTGCTTGATGTATTATTATTCGATCTTGAACTTGAATTCGTTCTTATATTTTCTCCTCTAGATGTTGCTACTTGAACCTCTTCTTTAACTTCTATTTTAGTTCCTTTTTTAACAATTTTATCAACTGGCTTCGTTACCGCTAATTCTTCAATAAATTTCTTTTCTACCTTTTTTCCGTTATGATAAGTTACTTTGTAAACTAACTCATTTTTACCCGCTTGTCCTTCTGTCGATACCTCAGTATTACCTTTTAATAAATCTTCATCTTCAACTATATTCACTTCAAAAGGAACTTTTTTGATTTCTTTTATAGTGTCTTCCGTAACATCTATTACTTCTATTTTTAATCCGTCCGATAATTTATTGTCTAATTCTATATTTATTATATCATTTCCATCATATTTAATATTTTGCTCAGCTAATAGCTCTTTAACATTAGGTTTAAATGTAGATACTATATTTTCTTTCCCTGCCACCACTAAAGTTACCTCTTTATTTAATAGAGAATAACCTCCCCCTAAAACTCCAACTGATAATATAGCGGCCAAGGCCGAGACTTTTAGTATTTTATTATTTCTTATTTTCATAATATTCTCCTTCTTTACCTTATTAAAATTTATATTCAAGATTAATTAACATTCCGTTATTCATAAGTAAATTGTAACTTTTTTGATACCAGCTGTCAACTTGACAAAAAAATCAAAATATGTTTCATGAGCATTTCCAACACTTTTACATATTTTATATTAGTTACATTTCTGTAACATCTTTCATTATTATAATTCATGCTTATACCCTCTTATTTTTTATATCTACAACAAAATAGGTACAGCATTTTGCTGTACCTATTTTTATAGTTTATATGATTATATATTTGGTATCTGCCAATCTACCGGCGCTTTACCTAGTTTAGTAAGAATCTCATTTACCTTTGAAAAATGCTTACATCCAAAGAATCCTCTTCTAGCAGATAGTGGACTTGGGTGAGGAGCCTCTAGTATGTAATGTTGATTTGACGTTATAAACTCTTTTTTCTTTCTAGCATTCGCGCCCCATAGAATAAATATTACAGGCTCATTCCTTTCATTTAACAATTTAATTATCTTATCTGTAAAAATCTCCCATCCTTTATCTTTGTGAGAGTTAGCTTCATGAGCCCTAACTGTTAATGCAGTATTTAATAGTAATACTCCTTGGTCTGCCCAAGGTATTAAATATCCATTGTTAGGTATAAAACATCCTATGTCTGAATTTAGTTCTTTATACATATTTAATAAAGATGGTGGAGTCTGAACATGTGGTTGTACTGAAAATGCTAGACCATGTGCTTGATTTTCTCCATGATAAGGATCTTGCCCAAGTATTAATATTTTTGTATCTTTATACGAAGTATGCTTTAAAGCTTCAAATATATTATTTATATCAGGGTATATAGTCATTGTACTATACTCATTTTTAAGAAATGCTCTTAAATTTAAATAATAGTCTTTCTTAAATTCGTCTCTTAATAATTCTTCCCAATCGTTATTAAATTTGATCATAATATCACCTATCTTTCTCGTTTATCTATATATATCTTCCATGTCTACAATTAATTTTTCTACATTTAAGGTTTTGTTTTCTATCATTCTATTGCTATAGATATAATTTTCTTCCTCTACTTCTTTCACATCTAAGGTTATAGTAAATACACTTCCTTTTCCATATTCACTTTCTACATTTATCTTTGCGCCAATTAAATTTGACATTGATCTTACCATAGATAAACCAATCCCACTTCCATTGATATTTCTAACGAATCCTTTATTTACATCATTAAACCTTTTAAAAATAAGATTCATCTTATCTTTTGGAATTCCGATACCCGTATCTCTTATAATTATATCTAATTTTTTTTCTGATTTTTTATTCACCATGTCTACATATACATAACCACCCTGATCAGTAAATTTAATTGAATTAGAAAGTATGTTCAATATAATTATTTCTAATGCATTTATGTCTACTCCCATAATCAGTTCTTCTACATTCGTATCAAATATTATTTGTACACCTTTATTATTGGCATATTCTACAATAGACATAACTATATCTTCAATAACTAGTACAATATCCTTATTTTGAATGTTAATCTTATAAAATCCACTTTCCATCCTAGTAAAATCGATTAAATCATTTATTATTTTCAATAATCTATAACTATTTTGTTTTGTAAGCTTTATATGATTTTTTATTGAATCCCCATATAGCTTGTCTTTTATATAAAGACTTTCAATCAACTGAGTACTTGTAAATATAAGATTTAGTGGAGTTTTTAGTTCATGAGACATGTTTATAAAAAATTCCATTTTCATTTTATCATGTTTATCTCTTTCCATTATCTTCTTTTTAAGCATTTCTAATTTTTTCATATCTTCCATTGTTTTTATAATACTTAATTTTAAAATCTTATCTCCTACTTTAAAAGGAATACTCGCTACTTTAGCTTCGATTATATTATCATCATTATCAATATATTTTATATATTCATAATCTGATATTTTATCATTTTTTATTTTTTCTGTTCCATTATATAAAATATGTTTATAATCTGAATCTATCTTCATAATATCTTTTCTATATATCTTAGAGCTTTTATTTTCTAATATTTCTCTTACATTGAATATATCTTTTAATTTTTCATTTATAAATGTGTATTCTTCACTTTCTATATCCTCTAAATAAATGCCTTCTGGTATACTATTAAGTAGACCCTTATATATCTCTTGAGTTTTTTCTAAATATTTTTTATTATTCATATATTTAGTTATATCTCTATAACTAAATATTTCATATTTTACATCATGTTCATAATAAATATTCGTCTTAGATTCTAACCATACTATTTCTTTGTCTTTATTTATTATTCTAAATCTAAATAAACCTTTATTATATAACTCCTCATTAGAGGTAGCTTTTTGATTTTTTTTCATCACTTCTCTAACTAGGTTTACATCTTTTTTATGTATTGTTTCCAAAAATTTTTCAGTATCTAATTTTTCATTATTGGTTATGTACGATTTACATCTATTAAAAACGATTTCATAAGACTTGCTAAACGCAACTATATTATCATTATCATCAAATATTAAAATAGGAGTTTTTATATTTTTTATCAAATCTTCATACTCTTTTTTTAGAGTAATTAACTCACTTAATATATTAGATTCACTCGTTATATCAATCATTAAGCATACTAGTTGCATATTTATTTCATCATTAAAGTAAATGCACTTATACAGTCTATTGTCAGTAGTTTTTATTAAATCCTCTATTTTTATTTTATGTATTTTCGCTTTTGATACATTACTTAAAAATTTATTATGACCTATAATATTTTTCTTTATAGAACTATAAATATTACCTTTCGTATGATTTATTATCTTTTTAAATGATTCATTTGAATATGATATATTTAAATCTTCATCAAATATTATCCATCCATTTTGCGTAGACGATAATACAGCTTTAAAAAATTCGTCTTTATGTATAATTTTTTCTTTTATCTTATCTTGTATATACTTTACTCGTTCTAATAATAAGTTTATATTTTCTTGTTCTTTATTACTTTTTTGTATATTTTTATTAACTCTAAGAATTTCTACATAAGGCTCTATTAAGATACTTCTTATAATTATTTTGTATACTAGATATATTTGTAATATACTCGTTAAATCTAACAATATATATGTTAATCTATTATTAAATAAATTATTGTAAATGACAATTTGTACTATAAAGTGTGCTATTTTTATTAACAATAGATAATTTATAGTTTTAAAATTATTAATTTTGCTATCGCTATTTCTAGTATTTAAATTTAACAGTTTCATTGTCGATATTAATATAATTAAATTTAAAATATAAATCGACATATTTACAATTGTTATAATCTCATAATTATCATAAATTTTATAATATATATTTATAAATATCATTATTGTTATAAATGATACTA